>JBEKQH010000235.1:0-4099 GCA_049519915.1 Opitutaceae bacterium | reverse complement strand
TCGACACGCGTAAGTGCAAACTTTTCTGTGCCAAATGCGGTTACTACATGAGTTGCGCCGATTACATTTGAGCCGCCTGAACCGATGTGGAAAATTAGCCACCCCTGTAAGGTGGTTACTAACGCCATCCCGCGCAGTTTGTGTGTCCTGCCGCACTTGGCGCAACCGCTTCCATATCGCGATGCAATTTCCCCTATTCTATTAAAAACAGTATCTTTGCAGTGGCACTTGACAAATCTTGATGGGTGGCCTTAATATTAGTTGCTCGGTTGTTAAATCTTCATTAATCATCACACCGGCAGGCAGGTGGGAGGCTCAACGTATGATGACCTTCGCTATAGGCGAAAAAGTGGTGTACCCCAACCAGGGTGTTGGGACCATCGAGAATATCAGCACTCGTTTTTTTTCGCAGAAGCCTGAGAAGTTTTACCTTCTCCGGCTCATCTGCTCCAGCATGACCGTGATGGTGCCGTTTGCGACGGCGCACACCATTGGTCTGCGAAAACTTTCCCGCAACGGCGACGTTTCCAAAGTACTTGCTTACCTTTCCGGCCCCGAGGTTGAGAGCTTGTCCGACTGGAAAGTCAGATTCCGGATCAACAGCGATAAGATGCTGACCGGAAGCATGCTCCAGATCGCGGAAGTCTTCAAGCAGTTGGTGCGGCTACAGGGCGAGAAGCCTTTGTCGTTCCGCGAGAAGAAGATGCTCGACCGCGCGCGCGCCATGCTGATCGGCGAAGTGGCGCAGGCACGGGGTATCCGCGAGGACGAATCGATCGACCTGCTGCAGAAGGCTTTGAGCAAGTGCGGCCAGGCTTTTCCCGAGCCTGCGTGAGACGTGCGGGCCGGAGTGGCCTTCACTTCGACGTTTTTCGTTCGCCTAGTTCCGTTGCTCGGCTCCGGCGAGTGCGAAAGTTCGTTGCCCGAGGATAGCTTCCGTCCACGTCCGAAGGCATGGACTATCGTTCCGCCCTCATCGTCGGGTAATCGAAAAGAGGCGACCTCCGAGAGCGCAGATTTGAGGTGGGACGGCAATTGGGGCGCGCTTCAGAGCATCGCGGCGTTTGCCGGGATGCAACGAACCACAGCCAAGGCCAAAAGGCAGTCAATATCTCGCGATCGCGGTTGAGACGGTAGTTCGACATATCGTGAAGGATTCTATCGGCAGTGCTCCGGTAGACGAATCTCCTGGCAGGAGCGGAATCGCGCGCCGGAGCATTGCCGATAGAATCGCGTTGAACTGAGCCGGGCCGGACTCTATGGGGATTGAATGTCTTTCTGGCTGGCGGAACCGCTTTAAAGGTGTGCACTGCCGGACCGGAGGTCTTGCAACCGAGGGCGGAACGCGGTCGATAACCAGCGTGCGATGGGGAACGCGCAAGTACTTTTGAACTGGAAAGCCCTGTGCAGGCGCAGATCTCCCCGCACCCCAGTGGAAGGTGTTTGGCCACAATCGGTTTCTCGCAATTGTGTTTTCATGACGAGTCCGGAGGCCGCGGATGAATCGCCTGCGCCGGTACAGGCACGATCCCGAGAAGAATCATGCGGCCGGTCTTGCAGACCGGGCATTGTTTGCGTGTCTGCTCCTCTGGCTTTTTGTCCCGGTCAATGATCGCGGCACTCGGCGCGCCGAGCAGCGCCCGGCACAGCTTCAGCTTCTCTCCGCGCGCCCGGTTCGCCAGAAAACCATACTGCCGGATGCGCACGAATCCACCTGGCAGTATATGAAGCAGAAAGCGGCGGATGAACTCCACCGCATCGAGCGTCATCGTGCCGGTCTTGCTGCCGTTGGCGTAATCTTTCCATTCAAAGGTCACCCGGCCATCTTCCATCGACAACAGGCGTCGATTCGAGATGGCAACCCGATGCGTGTAGCGTGCCAGATACTTCAGAACCCGCTGCGGCCCGCCGAATGGAGCCTTGGCGTGGACAACCCATTTGATTTTTCCCGACTTGCGGCAAAGGGCTTCGAACGCCGCCGGTTTTGCCAGACTGGCCAATTCCCCCTGGAAGCGCAGCTTGCCCTGGCGGAACGCTTTCCTCAGGTGAATCAGAAACACATTTCTGAACCGGCATCCCAACACCTGAACGGGGAGAAAGAACGATTGCTTCCGGCAACCGACCCAACTCTCGCCGTCCGGCCCGATGCCGCCTCCCGGCACGACGCAGTGCAGATGTGGATGAAGGTGAAGGTTCTGCCCCCACGTGTGCAGAACGGCGAGGAACCCGACTGCGGCGCCCAGGCGTTTGGGATCGGCCGCGATCGTGAGCAACGTTTCCGATGCGGCGCGAAACAGGATGTTGTAGATCTCGCGCGCATTCTGAAGCGCCAGACCGCCGATCTCTTGCGGCAGCGTAAATACAACGTGGAAGTACGGAACCGGCAACAGTTCGGCTTCCCTTGCCTCGAGCCACTTGGCGCGCGCCTTGGCCTGGCACTTCGGGCAATGCCTGTTGCGGCACGAGTTATACGAAATGGCGAGATGCCCGCACGTATCGCACTGTTCCACGTATTCCACATGGCCGCCGAGAGCGGCGGTGCGGCAGTCGCGAATCGCTTTGAAAGCTTTGCGCTGTTCGGGGCTGAGGACATGCCCCCATTTCGCGAAGAACTCTTGCTCGTACGTGCGGAAAACATCGGCCACTTCGGGCCGATGTTCGTTCAACGCTTCGGTGGAATGTCGTTCGTGGCGCGGACCAGGTCGAGTGAGCCGAGCATTTCAAGCGGGCTTTTGGTGGCGCGTATCGCGGCATCGCTCACGTGCAGATAGCGAGCCGTTGTTTTCAGGTTCGAGTGTCCCAGCAGGGCCTGGATGACTACCAGGTTGACGCCATCGTCCAGCAGATGCGTGGCGAAAGCGTGCCGCAGCGAATGCGGATGCACCGGCTTGGCGATCCCGGCCAGCCGTGCTGCCTTTCGGCAGGTCCAGAAAACGGTCTTGGTGGAAAGCGGACAACCCGCCTTGTCTCCCGGGAAGAGCCAGTCGGTGGGGCGTTTCCATCGCCAGTAGGCGGCCAGAACCTCGCGCAGCGGATCCGCGAGCATGACTTGCCTGTCTTTGTGGCCTTTGCCGCCGCGAACCCAGATAACCTTGCGGTCGCGATCCAGGTCCCGCACCTTCAGGTTGGTCACTTCCGATACCCGGAGTCCGGCCCCGTACATGGTGGCCAGAATCGCCCTGTGACCAAGGTTCTTCGGCGCTGTCAGCAGCGCTTTGACCTCTTCCTTACTGAGAATGAGGGGCAGTTTTGTTTCATAGCGCGGTAACGGAATCCTCTCGATGTCGATGCCGCGATTCAGGGTGTTGCGGTAGAAAAAGCGGAGTCCGCAGACGGCCTGAATGTAGGTCGAAAGCTTCACTTGCTTCTCGTTAAGCAGGTGCAGTTGCCACGAGCGGATCTCTTCCAGGCCCAACTGATCGGGCGATTTATTGAAGTGTCTGGCGAAATCGGCGACCGAACGGACGTAGCAGTCCACGGTCGTCGATGCGTAATTGCGGATGTGGAGATCTTCCAGCATTCGCTGTTTGAGTAAAGTCATCGGTGAAACCTCCTACACCGATGAAAGCATCAAAAGCACTCCGAATGCAGAAGGGTTCGGGTTCACTCGAAGCGCAACGCGGCCCAACACGAAAAACCAATCCGAGACGAAAGCCAAAATGCCGCTCGCGGCTTAGTTCAACAGATTTTATCGGACATAAGCAAGCAGGGAAAGAGAAAAACGCTTTTTCCCGTTACCGGTTCGGTTGCGGACAATTCTCATCGCAGACCTGGGTGGGTGTTTTGTAGCCGAAGTAATATTTCTCGGTTTGAGGAGACGCGTCATCATACCTTCTGCGCCATACGATGGAGTGACCGTCTTGGGATATATCGACATCGGGATTGTAGCCCTGCTGAGGGTTCGGATGGTAAGAATGGCCGCAGCCGGGCCCGTCGCAGTCCCTTTTGATAAAACGCGTAACAGTACCCCCATCTGGCGCAGTGCAATGGCCGGTGCAGTTGCTGCACGGCGTATTGTCACTGGGCTGGTGCATGTAAACCGTGCAGAATGTCGTTTTTTCGTCCGACAATTCGGTATGGTAGTGAGGTGGTTTGTCTG
>JBEKQH010000234.1:0-4109 GCA_049519915.1 Opitutaceae bacterium | reverse complement strand
CATAGGCATCTAGGCCACGGAGGCTCGGGTCGCTGGAATCGTGGGCGACCAGATCCACCTGCAGGCCGGCCGCAAGGATCGTCTGGCCAAAGGGAGTTTTGATTACGCCCGCATTATACACATTCGGGCCAATCAGGGCGACCAAGCCTCCGGAATTGTCAGCCGTCGGCACCGCATTGAGTTGTGCCCCTGGCTGGACCTCCACATCTCCCAAATAGCCGTTGGCCGGCACCGCATCGCCCGAGGCGTTCGAAGGGTTAAAAGGGGGGATCGAGCCGCCAGCCGTACCGGTGGGCAAAGCGGAAAACAAAAACTGGCTGTCCGGATTGTTAAGCACAATGCCGGTCCGATTGTCGTTGATCGGAAGCGACGAGACGACGAGAGCGTGGGTATTCACTTGGGACGACCCGCCAAAAATCACGCCGTTGGGATTGATGATATAAACCTGTCCCCCCGTGTTGGGCGTGCCGTCCGGCCCGAGAGCGTTAATCCGGCCCAGAATTTGCGAGGGACGGGCCGACGGATCGCTGACCTTGTTGAAGGCGATCCAATTCGTCACATCCGTGCCGCCAAGACTCTGGTTGAAATTGAGCGTGGTGTTTGGGCCGATATTGAACGTCTGCCAGTTCAGAAACGCATGCTCTGCGGTTTGGATGACAGTGACCGTGGTCTGATTATTAGACGAGGCTTGGGTGAGGCTCGATACGCCGGCCCAGGCGCCCGACTGCAACAAACTTGAAAGATCATAAGCGCCAGGAGTGGTTTGGACGGGTACGCCTCCGGCGGGGATAAGGCCGCCTGCGCCCCCTGATAAGGTGTTGTCCACCAAACCGTCCGCGACCGGAGGCAATGCCTGCCCGGCAAAGAGTCCCGTCCGAGGTGTCAAATAGCTCCCGGCCAATGCTTGAGCGGCCAAATTTTGCATGTGTTGCACCGCCATCACGGCATTGGTCGCCCGCGCCAGCGCGGTTTGCGCCGCGGCCACGCCGGGGGACGACGTCCCGGACGACCCGCCCACTCCGCCGGACGCGGCGGCTACGGCCGCGGGCGATGCCGCCGAGCCGTGCTCGCGAAGGATGCTGTTGGCCTCGGCCATGCGACTCGCCGACAGCAGGACCAGGACGGCAAGCACAAAGGGACGCAGGCCGGAAGGCCGGGCCCGCAAAACCCAAGATCCAACGTCGAACGCCGAACGCTGAACGCTGAACGCTGAACGCCGGACAGGCCGATGACCCTTCTGCGCCCCGTTCGACTGGCGCAGGCCTACGACGGGCACGGCGAACGACGAATGACCTTGATCCCCCCGGATAAAGCAACGCGCTTTGCGCATAGCCGATCGGCGAATGGAAAGCGCCGATCGTATCAGCGATATGGATATAAAAAAAGGTCGCATCAGGGGACAACCTGACGGTGCCGCCGTTCTTCGGCCGGGGAAAGAAATGAGTCCCACCCAGGCCCGAATTTAACCCGTCTGTCGCAAAACCGTTACCAGCCTGTAACAAATCGGCGGCGTCCGGCGGCAGCCCCTTGAAGATCCAACTACGGAAAGCAAAGCATCAGGGTCCAAGGATCAAGTGACAGGAACCGGGCGCCGTCGGCGGCCTCCTTGAACATCCAACATCAAACGCCGAATATTTTTCACGCGAAGATCGCAAAGGGCGCGAAGGCTCGCGGTTTGTTCCCATTCAAGCGTTTCCTTTTGGTGTCATTCCGAGACCGTGAGATTCCTCGCTAGGCTACCAATGAACGGATGCCCGTTGCGGACGAATTCAGCCTTCCAAGGTGGAACGCGGCGTCCCCGACGCGTTAATTCCGGGTCTTCCGGTCAAGCGCGTCGGGACGCCGCGCTCCACCCGCGCTACCGCGCGAAACTGTTCATTGGCCTGTTCCAAGCCGATGAACTTTCCAGGTAGGGCGCGTTATCCGTAACGCGCCGCCGAGGCTGCACACTCGTCGCCGATTGGACGCGGTTCAATTCGAGCGCGGCGGATGAGGATAATCCGCCTTATTGCGTCTTAATAATCACCTGCAGGAGAAGCCGGGCAGGCTGTTCGTTCGGCTCATCCGTCGTGACCGTGATATATTTCTCCTGCAGCCCGGTGAGTCCCTCCACATCAAAAAGGACGATCACCAACCCTCTCCCGCCTGCCGCAATCGTTTTCCGGCCCAACTCGGCCGTCACGCACTTACAATCGGTTTTCACCCTCGTGATGCTCACGGGATGATCGCCCGCATTCTTAAAGGTGAACCCTACTTTCACCTTTTTCTGCCGGCCTTCGACGAATTCGACATGGATTTTGCCGTTACCGTCCCATTGGAGAGCACTGGCATTTAGTTTGGCCGCAATGAACAAAGAGAGAATTAGTAAAACAATGGACCGGGCGCGAAGATGCATGCCGATAGGATGCTGGCCGGAAATCCCCGTTCAATTCATTTGTGACGGGTTATTGTGACGAATCTGAAAATTTGTATCCGCGCCGATGACCGCGGATGAGAGGAGTTGAACAGGGAGGGAGTCTTTTCGACCGCTCCCTGAGAAAATGCCTGTGAATGTGAGATTCCTCGTTGCACTCGGAATGACAATTTGCGGGGTGAGGGCACCCCGCCTACAACGGGCCCAATCCGAGCGCCCAGTTCATCGGCCTGTTCCAGGCAACCCAGACAAGTCGGGGTTGCTTAGGGTCTCTGAATGACAACCTTTCTTTTGTCATTCCGAGGGAAACGAGGAATCTCTGGTTAGGTGAGATCCTTCGCCTTCGCTGCCAATGAACGGATGCCACTTGCGCACGAATTCAGCCTTTCCCTTACGGCGCCGCTTTCGCGTCGAGCAGTTTGTCGTGATAATCCTGCACCAGATTTTCCAACTTCACCCGGGTGACGCCGACAAAGGGTTCCTTCGCGCCGAGCGCATTGCCCAGGCTGAAATTCGCATAGCGATCCAGGATCTCGTTCCCAAGTTTAAACAACTGCACATTTTTCGTCTCGAGATAGTCCACCCGCCGCTGAAACACGATGGCATCCTCCGCCAGTTTGGCGCGCGCGGCTTCCGCGATGCCGGCGGCATTCCGGTATTTTTGGTCGTCCGCCTTCCATTTTTCCAGCGCGTCCTTGAACTGCGCGATCACCACACTTTGGTCGGCGACTTTGGTCGTGAGGCCGGCGACAGTGGCGTCCGCCACGGCTTTGTCGTCCGTGGCATGTTTCTTCAGCAGCGCCAACTGGTCGGCCAGGGCCTTGCTTTTCTGGTCGCTGTCCGCTTGGGCGCCCTGGAGAACGGCGATCTGGTTTTGGGCATCGCGCAATTGGAGAATCGTACTGCGCAAGGTCTCGCGCAGACGCGCATCGGCGTCGTCGTCGGCCCTGGCCCGGGGGAGGACAGTCACAGCCAGGAGGAGCAGACAAAAAGCAAATGCCTCCTTGAAGGCTGAAGGCCGAGACCTGAAGACTGAACGCCGGACTGGAAGAGGTAACAAGAAGCAGGTAACAAGTGACAAGAAGTCGAATTTGAACGGAGAATCTTGAACTTCACGCGGCGATTGACGAATGGAGAAGGGCAAAGGCCAAAGGTCCAACCGTGAACCGTAAACCGCGAACTGTGAACGTTGGTCCGTGAACTGTGAACTGTGAACCGTGAACATAAAGTGAGGTGTGTTTAGAATTTGCTGTTGATATCGATTTGGAGAACGTCGGTTTTCAAGACCGGACCCGCGATTTGGCTGGAACTCATCCAACGGATCCCCAGCCAGACGCGGGAAGACAACGCCAGCGCGCCGCTGAGCGTATAACCCTTGAGATTGGTGCCGGTGGCGACGCCGCCAAAATCCGCGTCATCAAAGCCGTCCACCACCGAATCGGATTCAACATGGCGGTAGTTCAAGCCCACGTTCCAGTCCCACCGCTTCTGCAGGGCCACTTTTCCCACCGTCACACCCACAATCCAGGCCTGGTCGCCGCCGGCAAAGCGGCCGGTCCCACCCAGATTATTAACTGCGTCCAGTGCAATTTCCTTCTTGTGAAAAACCAGGTTCTGCTCGAACTCGCCCCAAAAGGAGGCCTGGAAAGGTTCAAAATGATTATAGTCCAGCTTTCCATTGAAGGCGAGTTCGTGG
>JBEKQH010000233.1:0-4116 GCA_049519915.1 Opitutaceae bacterium | reverse complement strand
TCATCCGTTTCATAACCGACATAGATCCAAATCTGGCTCTCGCCAGACGCGTCGGTCCGCGTGGTGATCCGATCGGGATCGCCGAGCGCGAGTCGGACCATTTCCTGGTCAAAGCCGACCGCAATCCGTCCCTGCTTGATCAACTCCTGTTGTTGGAGCGTGCAGCGGTCGAACACCGTCGGATTAGCCCGGATACGCATTTCCGGGGTGGAACATCCCGCCAGCAAAAACAGACCCGCGAAGACAAAAATTGAGCAGACTCGCCTTTTCATGATGAGACCCTCGGCCTAGCCACCGCCTTAACCTAACACAAAAAGAGGTCGGTGCAACGAGGGATCCGTTTTGGCGGAGCCGTCGCCTATTTTGTAAAAGCGGTCGCGGCGGTTAACCCCGTCAATGGACCGGGCAGAAGGGCCCTCTCACAAAGGCGCTTGCCCCCGACCGGCCGCCGCGCCCAATTTCTACCTTCGGCATGAAGAAGCTAATCCTTTGGGACATTGATGGCACCTTGATCACCTCGGGGGGCGCGGGCGAGCGCGCGCTTATTGCCGCGCTCAAAACAGGGTTCGGCCTCGACGGCTCCCTCTCTTGGCTTGAATACTCCGGTCGCACGGACGCCTGGATTGCTCACGAGGTGTTGCGCCACTACGGCCTGCCAGAGTCGCCGGAAAATATCGGGCGCTACCTTGAGGGCTATCTGCAGGCCCTCGTCGTTGAAATGCCCAATCCGCGCGCGCGCCTACACACCGGCATTCTCGCGCTGCTGGAAACCTTGCACCGTCGTGCCGACCTAGCTCAGGGGTTGCTCACCGGCAATCTCCGGCACGGGGCCCGGATCAAGCTCGATCACTTTGCCGTCTGGCATTACTTCGAATTCGGCGCCTTCGCCGACGACAGCCCGCAACGAAACGACCTCGGCCCGCACGCGCTGCGGCGCGCGCGCGAGCGCCATGGCGTCGATTTTCCTCCCCAACGCGTCTTCATCATCGGCGACACGCCCTGGGACATCGAATGCGGCAAGATCATCGGCGCAAACACGATTGCCGTCGCCACGGGAAATTTTTCGGAGGAGCGGCTTCGCGCCTGCGCGCCGACCGCGGTTTTTTCAGATTTTAACGATGCCGCGGCGTTTCTTCGCGTCATCGACGCCGTATGAACGGAGTCGCTTTGCGGTCCGTCCCTCGATCGCCGTAGCCTTTCCCCCCTCGAAAATCACCCGCCGCCGGCCGCGCCAAAGCCCGCCCCAACGCCGGGGTAAAAATGAGTTGCCGGTTGAAACATGGATGCAACTATCCACCTTCGCAACTTGTCGCTGTTTCCATCCCTATGAAAAAGTTTACCATCGCCATCGGTTCCGACCATGCCGGTTTTGCCTATAAAGAGGCGATCAAGACCCTCCTTCTCGCCGACGGCCACTCCGTGCGCGACTTCGGTACCGACCATGAGAGTCCACCGTCCGATTATCCCGACTATATCCGGCCCGTGGCCGAAGCCGTCGCGCGCGGTGAATTCGAGCGCGGCATCGTCCTCGGCGGTTCGGGCAACGGCGAGGCCATCGTCGCCAATCGCGTGCGCGGCGTGCGCTGCGGACTCTGTTGGAATGAGCAGACCGCCGTCTGGAACCGGGCCCATAACGACGGCAACTGCCTCGCGATTGGCGAGCGCACCGTTTCGAAGGACGAGGCCTTCAAGATCGTGAGGATCTGGCTCGCCACGGAATTTGAAGGCGGCCGGCACATCGCCCGTATCAAGAAGATCGATCCGATTTGACGTCCGGTGGTGGAGTGAGAAAAAGTCGGGAGCTCGGCCCTGGACTTCCGCCCATCTCATGCGCCTGACCTACTTCGGCCACTCGTGCTGTCTGCTGGAAATTCCGGACTGGCCCGGCCAGTCGAAAGCGGGCCTGCCCGCAGAGGCCTCGCCTGCCTTTGGTCATTTAAACGAAGAAGGGGCGAAGGCGGGCACCCGCTTGGTGCTCGATCCTTATTTTACCGACAACCCTTTGGCCCCCTGCCGCGCCGCCGATATCGAGTGCGACTATGTCCTTTGTTCGCATGGCCACGACGACCATATTTGCGATGCTCTGGAAATTTCGCGGCGCAATCGCGCCCCCATCATCGCCAACTACGAGATTTCCGAATTCTTCGCCGCTCAAGGCGCCGAAACCCACGGCTTAAATCCGGGCGGCGGCTTCGACTTTCCCTTTGGCCGGATCAAACTCACTCTCGCCTTCCATAGCTCAAGTCAGATCGAGAAAGGCCGCATCATTTATCTCGGCGAACCTTGCGGGCTGCTGATCTCGGCCGCCGGCAAGACCCTCTACCATGCCGGCGACACCGCCCTTTTCAGCGATATGCGGCTGATCGGCCGCGGAGGCTTGGACGCCGCCCTGCTCCCTATTGGCGACAATTTTACAATGGGACCGGCCGACGCACTCGATGCCTTGGATTTTTTACAACCCAGGGTCTGCGTACCGATCCATTATAATACCTGGCCTATCATTCGGCAGGACGCAGAAAAATTCGCCGCCGATGCCGCCGCCCGCGGCCACGAGGTCCGTCCGCTAAAATCAGGTGAATCGTTATTTATCTAACAATTTTTCTCCAATCCCCAATTTGAAATGTTACCATTGCGAACAATTGTTTGATACGGCCTTTGTTTATACGGTTTGATGATACCATGAAAAATGACCTGGTGGGTTACTTTGCACAGCGTGCGATCAAGTATGAACGCATCTATACCCGGCCGGAGCGCCAGGAGGATTTGAGCCGTTTGCGCGATATTCTCGGGAGTTTGTTTCCAGGAGCGGATGTTTTGGAGGTGGCTTGCGGCACTGGGTATTGGACCGAGGTCGTCGCCCGGTCGGCCCGCTCGATTTTTGCCACCGATATCAGCGACAAGGCCCTGGCCATCGCCCGGACCAAAGACTTTGGCGGAGCGTCGGTCGACTTTCTCAAGGCCAATGCGTATGCGTTGCCGGACTTTGACGGACAGTTTACCGCGGGACTCGGCGCATTTTGGTGGTCGCATATCCCCAAAGCCAAGATCCAGGAATTTTTGGCCGACTTTCATTCCCATCTGCAGCAAGGAGCCACCGTCGCTTTCATCGACAATCGCTACATTGAAGGAAACAGCACGCCTATTTGCAACGTCGATGAGAACGGGGACAGCTATCAAATGCGGACCCTGCAAGACGGACAGCTACATAAAGTTCTCAAGAACTTTCCTACCCCCGAGGAGCTCAAGGCCGCGATCGGGGATACTGGCAATAATATCGAAGTGACCCTCTTCGATTATTTCTGGCTTTTGGTTTACCAAAAAAGCTGAGATTCCCCGCCCGCCGCGGCGCGGTGCAATAGGCACCGCCGAGACCCGGCCAAAGCAAGCCTCCTCTGATCTCCGCTCAATGCGGTGCGGAGGCGACCCCTCTGAGGGCGGTAATCCTGCCGGAACCAATAAACTGTAAAAATTTTACCTACCATGCTAATCAGCCGACTTCGAAAAAGAAGAATCACAACCTTTCACGCGCCACGGGCCACTGAATATGAACGAAATTATGTCCGGCCAGAGCGTCAGGAAGACTTGCACTGCCTGCGCGAAATCCTCGGCAAACTATTCCGAGGCGAGGACGTCCTCGAAGTCGCCTGCGGCACGGGATATTGGACCAAGGCCCTCGCCCGCACCGCTCGTTCAGTCTTCGCAACCGATGTGAGCGAAAGGGTTCTGACCCTGGCGCGAACCAAGAATTATGGGAACGCTACGGTTAACTTCTTAAAGGCCGATTGCTATGCGTTGCCGCAATTCGACGCTTTGTTCACCGCCGGCTTCGGCGCATTTTGGTGGTCGCGCATTCCCCGGGTCCGGCTCCGTGAATTCATGACGGACTTTCACTCTCATTTGGCCGCCGGTGCAAAAGTGGCTTTTATCGATCATCGCTATTTTGAGGGACGCAGCACTCCGCTCTTTCGCGCGGGCGTGAACGGAGAAGCCGACACCTTCCAGATGCGGACGCTGCACGACGGCCATGTGCATAAGGTCCGCAAGAATTTTCCGTCGCCCGAGGAATTGACCGAGGTCGTCGGCGAATTCGGTCGCGATATCGAAGTCACGCTGTTC
>JBEKQH010000232.1:0-4132 GCA_049519915.1 Opitutaceae bacterium | reverse complement strand
TTTCGACCTCCAAGCTCCGGGCAAATGGAGCCATGTGAGCCGCGATCAATTCGGGCCGGTTGAGCAGCGGTGCTTCCCCGGCTGGCTGCTTGATCATGCGCCGGCCGATTTCGATTAGCGCGGCCAGTTGCCGGCCCTTGGCCTGACCGATGCCCTTCAGTCGTCGGAAATCCTCCGGCTGCCAACTGGCGAGTCCGGCAATCGAACCCGCTTGGGCGATCAGTTGGGAGGCGAGTCCAAGGACGGAATGGCCACGGATTCCATTATTGAGCATGATGGCGATGAGTTCGGTGTCGCTGAGCGCCGCTGCCCCGAAGGTTTCAAATCGCTGCTGCGGTTGCTCGCCGCAGGCGATGACCGGCGTCTGGTGCTGGTCGTGAAGGTTAAACGTGGATTGTTGCATGTTGCCATGCGCCCGTGCGCACCCTGTTCGGGCTGGGTTGCCCGGTTATCAAGGCGCACTCCGCGCGCTGGCCCGTGAAGGCACGCCCAGCCACGGCCGAGGCCGCCGAGCGATGAGCCTAGTTGCTCCTCGCGAGGGGGAAGGACGAAGGACGGAATGGAGGAGCGGAGCGCAGCGAGAACTCCATGGCGGGCGTGACAAAATCGGTCAGCGAGCGGAGGCGGAGAATTCTTTCAACTCGCGACCGTGTTCGCGGATGTCGCCCGGAAATCGGTTCAACTATCAAGGTGCGGGCTGCACCCATTTCCGTCGCGGTGCGCGCCGGTGATGCCGTTGACGTGTTGGCATGGGTATCATGCAAACGGAATCCATTCTCTCCACGCTGCTCGCTGGGGCAGCCTTTCTAAAGCACGCGACTCAGGATGTCGCCAGCCATGCAATCCTGGACGCGTATGAAGCCGCGAAAACTTATCTGCGAAAGAAATTCGTCGCGAACCCTGATGCCACGCGCGCGCTCGAACTTGCGACCGCGAAACCGGAGTCGCTGATCCGAAAGGCACTGCTCGCCGAGGAAAGCGCGTCGAGCGATTTGGACAACGATCCAGAATTGGCCCGGCTCATCGAAAGCCTTGCGGTATTGCTACCGCCACCGTCCGACGTGGTGAGTCAAAACGTCCGCGTGACAGGTCGCCATAACGTCGTGCAGGTCGCTGGACGGGATCTAATCCAGACGAAGAAATTCGTCAGTCGGAATACGATCACTCCCGATGAACGCCACCTGACGGTTGAGGAGCGCGAACGTATCCGCGAGGTGGCCGGTGAACTCGCCGACCGGCTCGCTGGTGACGAAGGAGAGGCTAATTTTGCGGCGGTGCATCGGATGCTCCAGCGTCGGTTTCAGGTTGCCTCCTACCTCTTGATTCCGCGCAGCCGGTATGAGGAAGCTCTGAGCTTTCTCCGGCAGCATCGGGCGATCAATCGCTCGCGCCTGCACCGTCGCAACCCCGTCGCCTACCAGAACGATTTTTACCGGGCGATCTTCGCCGGTGCGCGTGAACTCGGTTGGGATGGCGAGCAAGTCTATCGGTTCGCGACCGAAAAGTTGGCTCTTAAAACCAAGGTCTCATCGCTCAAGACACTCGGCCCCGTCCAATTGAAAACAGTGGCCGGATTCATCCAACGAGAGGTCCGGACGATGCGTGCGAGCCGCGAATCGGTCTGGGCAGCCAATCCGGTCTGATCCTATTTTGCAGGTGGCGCGGGTGCGCCACAACCGGTGGCCGGCGCGGAGTCTTGGGGACGCGACGAACGAAGCCGAGCCGCCCACCGCAGCGTGCGCGCCAGGTGGCGGCCAGCGGAGGCGGACGGCGGGCGAAAGCGAGGAGCGTCCCCAAGTCTCCGCGCGCGTGCCGCACGCTCCGCGAGTCCACGAGGGCACGCCGAAACAGCGCAGCGCGGCGTGTCTTCGTGGAGGTCGGGAATAGGCGCAACTGCCGAGACGGCGACTGCCCCTATTCCCTCCGGGGCGCAGGTCTGCGCCGGTTGACGCTTCGCGTCATGCGACACGAGCGCTGTCGCACCACTTACGAAGATCGAAACGTTACGCTTCAGCGTAAGGGGTGCTGTGTCTGGGATGAAAAGTAACGTGGCTACGTTACATAAGTTACTACCGCCAAGTCGGCTATAACCTTTATGATCCAACCAAAAATACAACTCAATCTGAGGAATGCGCAGCAGTATTTCCGCGAGCATTTGAGTGCGGGAGACTATTATTCTCAAGGAACGAAAGTGGCGGGTGAATGGCTTGGTCAGGGTGCGGCAAAGTTGGGATTGCAGGGCACCGTGGATGAGTCGGCATTCCTTGCTTTATGTGAGGGCAGGAATCCGGCGACAGGGCATAAGCTGGGCCAGCGGATGAACACGGTTCGGCAGGGAATGGGAGCCGATCCAGTTTCAAATCGGAGAATCTTTTTCGACTTCACGATTGCTCCGCCAAAGAGCGTGTCGGTCGTCGGCCTCTATCAAGATGATCGGATTGTGGCCCTGCACAATGAGGCCGTCCGGCAAACCATGCTGGAACTGGAAAAGTTCGCGGAAACTCGCGTGCGGAAGGCCGGCCAGAATAGCGAACGTGTGACCGGCAACCTCGTGACCGCGTGTTTCCGACATGACACCAGTCGGGAACTCGACCCCCACCTCCATACTCATTGCGTCGTATTCAACGCGACATTCGACCCGGTTGAGAATCGCTGGAAAGGGCTGCAACCAGCGGGTATGTATCGTGCCCAAAGTTTCGCCACGAACTTCTACCGGCATGAACTCTGCAAGGGCCTTCGGGTGCTCGGCTACGAGATCGAAAATACGGCCCGAGGTTTTGAAATCAAGGGCGTCCCGGCGTCGGTCATCGCCCGGTTTTCCAAACGAAACCAGCAAATCAATGAGGAGACCAATAAGCGTTTGGAAATAGGATCACCCGTTTCCGACCTGGGGGAGCTGCGCAAGCGCATCGCGCACGGAAACCGGCGGCCGAAAATGAAGGATTCGACTGCCGACCGGTTGCGCCCGTCATGGGCGAAACAGTTGATGGCGGACGAAACGAAGGCGCTCGGCGCGTTAGGCTCCGTTCAACCAAAACCGGTGAAGCCGGCCGACGTGGCGGGCATCACCGCATGGGCAGATGAGCACCTTTTTGAACGGCGCTCCGTGGTGAATGATTACGAATTGATGTCGGCGGCGCTGGCGCGCGGTCGCGGGGAGAATTTCGACCTGGCCGCGTTGCGCGAAGCCATCGAGAAACGCGCCTACATTCGCGAAGACGGCACGCGCAAACTCACCTCACGGGAAGTGCTGCGCTGTGAACTCGGGATAGTGGTGGCCGCCCATGACGGCCGCAACCTACACCCGCCGCTCAGCCGGAACTATCAACCTGCGCCCACCCTATCGGTGGAACAGTCGTCAGCCGCGAAACAGATTCTCGCCAGCCGGGATTTTATGACTCTGTTTCGTGGCAGCGCGGGCACAGGTAAAAGTTTCACCCTGCGTGAAGTGACGCAGGCTCTCCGCGCTGCCGGCCATCCGGTGGTGGTGTTGGCTCCGCAACGCCAGCAAGTCGCCGATCTTTGCGCCGATGGCCTCGTCGCCGAAACGCTCTCTCGCCGTCTTGAAACGAAAACATTGCCGTCTGGTACTGTGGTGCTGGTGGATGAGTCCGGCCAAATTGGCGGAAAGCAATTGGGCGAACTGGTGGCTTTGGTGAAAGCGCATGGTGGTCGATTGATCCTATCGGGTGACACCCGGCAGCATGGTGCCGTGCAGGCTTCGGATGCGCTGCGCGCCATCGAGAAGTTTAGCGGTTTGAAGGCAGCGGTGCTCCGGGAGATTCGCCGCCAAGACCCGGCGCGGGCAAAGTCAGAGGCAGCGCGCGCGTTCGTGGCGGGTTACCGTAAGGCGGTAAAAGCGGCTTCGTCCGGGCAAATTGCCGAGTCGTTCGATGGCTTGGATCGGCTGGGGTGTATCCGTGAAGTCGCGCCTGATGACCGCCGCGCAACGCTGGCTCGGGAATACCTCGCCAGCCTTGACCGCCACGAACGCGCGCTGGTCGTTGCCCAAACTTGGGACGAGGTGAACGCCGTGAACGAAACGATCCGGGCAGAACTCCAAGCGGGCGGGAAAATCGGCCGTGGCGTCTCATTGAAGACTTATCAGGCGGTCGATCTCAATGAAGCACAG
>JBEKQH010000231.1:0-4133 GCA_049519915.1 Opitutaceae bacterium | reverse complement strand
CGGCTGGAAAACCCGGTCCGCGGTCGGCCACCGTGAAAAATACCCGCTGTCCGCCGCGCTCGACCCCCGAGGTCAGGAAGATGGAGGTTCCCACCGGTGTGTGCAGAGCGGCATTCAGCAGCAAATTGGCGAGCGCCTGCTCGGTCAGGGAAAAATCGGCGCGGACGGGCGGCATGTCGTCCGGCACGAGCGTCTCCAACGGATGCCCGGCCAGCGCATCCCGGATGTCCTGCATGGCCGCCGCCACCAGATCGTGCGCGCCGCACCAATTTAGGCTGGGCTTCAAGGCGCCGCTTTCCAGGCGGGTCTGGTCGAGCAGGTTCTTGACCAGCCGGTTGAGCCGCGTGACGGCGGTGCGGCCCTCGGTCACCAGTGTCTCGCGCAGGGTAGGGTCGGCCTGCTTCAGATTCTCGAACACAGACGAAATGACCGCCAGGGGCGTGCGCAGTTCGTGGGACACGCTATCGAACAGCACCCGGTGCAATTTTTCGGATTCCGCCAATAGCTTCTCGCGCTCGCCCGCGGCGCGCAAATTTTCCCGTTCGACGTTCAACGCGATTTGCCGCGCAAACGCCTCCAGCAAATCGCGCTGGGCCAGCGTGAGCGGCTTTTCGGGCGGCATCTTAACGCCCAAGACGCCGACCGCGGTGTCTTCACGCAGGAGCGGAATATAATAACCCTGGCTTCCCGGCAAGGTGTCGGTGAACCGGCCGGCGTGGTGTTTGTTGCGGAAGGCCCACTCGGCCACGCCGCGCTCCTTGTCGTTAAACATATACGACCCGGCGAAGTGCGGCACGAGCTCGCCGCTGGCGTCGTCCACCAGCGCCAGCGAGGTTTGGGCGCCGAACAGCTCGTCCGTTTGCCGCAAAGCGGCAAAAACCGCATCGTCGAGCGTTTTGGCCGCGGCTAGCACCCGCGTGAGCTGAAGCAGCGCGGTGGCCCGCGCCTCGCGCATCCTCTCGTTGCGGGCCTGCGCGCGCACCTGGGCGGTCAACTGGCCCGAGATCAACGACACCACCAGATAGGTGCCGCAGAGCAAGGCGTCTTCGACCTTGGTGATGATGAAGGTGAAGCGCGGCGGAATGAAAAAATAATCCCACGCCAGCGCGCTCATCAGGCCGGCGATGAAGACCGGGCCGCGGCCTAGCCTCAGGCTCAGACTGATGACGGCCAGTAGATAGACCAAGCCCACGGAAAGATAGTAGGCGGGCGGGAGGAACCAGCCGGCCAGGGTGATGCCGGCAATGACGCTGAGAGCCGTGACATATTCCTGCACGCTGGAATGTTCCACCCATTCCAGGCGGAGACGGCGCGGCTTTTTCTCCTCGGCCGGCACCATATAGATGTCGATTTCATTTCCCATCCGGGCCAGCCGGTCCACCAGCGAACCGCCGCGCAACCAGTCGCGCCAGCGCTGGCCGCGCGGCTTGCCGACCACAATTTGCGTGGCGTTGTGCACCCGGGCCATGCGGACCAGCGCCGAGGCCATGTCCTCATCGTGCGTGACGATCACCTCGGCGCCGAGCTCCCGCGCCAGCGCGAGGTTTTGATCCAGCAGCCGCTGGCCTTCCGGCGTCAGCGCCCGCGAGGTTTCGATATGAACGGCGACCCAGGGCGCGCCGAGGGCGGCGGACATCCGCCGGGTCCAGCGGACCAGCTGGGTTGAAAACGGGCTGGCCCCGACGGCCACCAACAACCGTTCGCCGCTGCGCCAGACAATCCGGCGCGCATCGCCGGCGCGCATTTCGCGCAACTGGCGGTCCACGCGCTCGGCGGTGAACCGCAGCGCGAGCTCGCGCAGGGCGGTCAAATGATCCTCTTTAAAGAAATTATCCCGGGCCGCCGCGGCCCGCTCTCCGAGGTAGACCTTGCCTTCTTCCATTCGCTCGCGGAGAGCGCTGGGCGTCAGGTCGATCAGCTCGATTTCGTCCGCCAGGTCGAGCACCGAGTCGGGCACGGTCTCATGCACCGGCGCGCCGGTAATCTGCCGGACCGCGTCGGCCCGTGACTCGACATGTTGGACATTCAGGGTGCTATAGACGTCGATGCCCGCTTCCAGCAGCTCGACCACGTCCTGCCACCGCTTGGGATGGCGGGAACCCGGGGCGTTGGTGTGCGCCAACTCGTCCACCAGCGCGAGTTTCGGCTTCCGCGCGATGATGGCCTCAAGGTCCATTTCGCCCAGGGTGGCGCCGCGATATTCGATCTGTTTGCGGGGAATGACGGACAATCCCGTCAGCAACGCCTCGGTCTCGACGCGCCCGTGGGTTTCGACCACGCCGACAACGGCGTCCACCCCGCCGTGAAAATCTTTTTGTCCGGCCCGGAGCATCGCGAACGTCTTGCCCACGCCGGGGCACATCCCGAAGAAGACTTTCAGCTGTCCGCGTTTGGCGCGGACCTCCTCGCGTTGGAGAGAAGCCAGCAACGCATCCGGATCGGGGCGGTCTTCAGACATTGATAATTTTAGATGGTTTGGGGAAAACTGACCGAGAAACTCAAGAAACCCCTCAGTCAGTTTTCCCCAAACCATCTAAAATTATTAGCCCCAAATCCACCACGAAAATCGTGATGACGGCGGTGTCCATCAGCGTGACCAGCCGGCCGGCCGGCAAAAACTGTTCGCTGCCCCATAAGGCGAAGGCGAGCCCGAGAAAAAGGCCTTTGATTTTTTCGTTCCATCGCCGCTTTGTGCTCAACTGCAGGCTGACGTAGGACGTCCCGATAAAAATGAGCGCCGCCGCGCTGGCCTGTTGATGAAGGGAGCTTGGGCGGAGCGCATGGGAAACATCCGAATAGATAAGGGCGGAAATTCCCGCCAAGGCCGAAAGGAAGAGGAGCAAGCTAAGGCCGCGCAGCAGTTTTGACATCGTTAGTTGGAAAATAAGCGGAGCACGCGTCGCGCCAGATCGGCAACCGCCCACTGGAGCGGATTCAACAATACCGTGGCCGTTTTCAGAGCCCAATGTCATTCTGAGCGCAGCGAAGAATCCAGTGAGATTACGCTGCGAGTGTTGGCGTTGCCCAAGTGGATTCTTCACTTCGTTCAGAATGACAAACCAAGGAGTATTTCGGCCATAGTTTTTTTAACCGCGCTGGAATCAGTTTAGAAGTTATCTCGAATTTTGTGCTTATGTTCAAAAGGTGCGGCCGGCCAGCATGAGCCCGTGCTCAGCCAGCGGCCCGAGGCAGAGAGCCGGGAAAAAGGTCAGCGCCGCCACAATCATAATGACGCCGAACAAGACGCAGGCGAAGGTCAGCCCGTTGGTCGGGAGCGTGCCGGGCGAAGCCGGCACGGTTTTCTTGGCTGCAAAGTGGCCGGCGATGGCCAGCACCGCCAGCGCCACGCCAAACCGCCCGATGAACATCGCCGCGCCAAGGGTAAGATTGTAGAAAAGCGAATTGGCGTTCAATCCGGCAAACGCGCTGCCGTTGTTGTTGGCGCAAGAGGCATAGGCATAATAGATTTCGCTCATCCCGTGCGGGCCGGTATTCCCCAGGCCCGCCAGGCCCGCCGGCTGGGTGCAGGCCAGAGCCGAGCCCAGAAGGATCAAAAAGTTCGGGATGAGGATGGCCACCACCGCCCAGGCGGCCTCCCACATTTGGATCTTTTTGCCGAGGTACTCCGGGGTGCGCCCGACCATCAGCCCGGCGATGAACACCGTGATCAAAACGTGCATGAGAATCCCATAGAGGCCGGCGCCCACCCCGCCGAATACGATGCAGCCGAGCATGAGGTTCCAGAGCGGCGCGAGGCCGGCCAGCGGCGTGAAGCTGTCGTGCATCGAGTTGACCGCGCCGCAGGAGGTGCCGGTCGTCGCCACGGCGAAAAGCACGCTGTTCATGACCCCGAAACGCTGCTCCTTGCCTTCCATCAACGGCTGGAGGTTGCGCACCACGGGATTCGGCTGCGACTCCGACCACCAGGCCAGCGCGAATCCGGCCACAAACAACGCCAGCATCACCCCGAACAAGACCCGGGCATGGCCCGCGTCGCCCACCATCAGCCCGAAGGCGTAGACCAGCGCGGCGGCGATAATGACCAAGCCCACCACTTCGACGAAATTACTGACCGGCGTCGGATTCTCGAAGGGATGCGCGCTATTCTGGCCGTAGAAACCGCCGCCGTTGGT
>JBEKQH010000230.1:0-4141 GCA_049519915.1 Opitutaceae bacterium | reverse complement strand
GAACGCGAGGTGGAGCGCCAATACGGGATCCGCCCGCACGTGCGCGACTACAAGCCGATGAACGGCGTGGAGTTTGTCTATGCCCTCAATCTCACCCGCTGCGTCGGCTGCCGCCGCTGCGTCCACGCCTGCGTCGAGGAGAACAACCAGTCGCGCAACCCCGAAATCCAATACATCCGCGTGCTCAAGATGCCCAACGGCACATTCGATTTGGAAAAAGGCGACCACAACTACGCCCCCGACGCCGTGCCGGAAAAAGGCTTTTTCTATCTGCCGGTGCAATGCCACCACTGCAAGAATCCGCCCTGTGTCAAAGTGTGCCCCGTCAAGGCGACCTGGCAGGAAACCGACGGCATCACGGTCGTCGACTACAACTGGTGCATCGGCTGCCGTTACTGCGAGGCCGCGTGCCCCTATTGGGCCCGGCGCTTCAATTTCGCCGAGCCGTCGATTCCCAAGGAGGAACTGAATCCCGAGATGTCCTATCTCGGCAACCGGCCGCGCTACCGGGGAGTCATGGAAAAATGCCATTTTTGCATCCAACGCACGCGCCAGGGCCGTTACCCCGCCTGTCTCGAAGTCTGCCCCACCGGCTCGCGCAAATTCGGCAACATCCTCGATCCCAACAGCGAGGTGTCCTACATCCTGGCCAACAAGCGCGTCTATGTTCTGAAGGAGGAGCTGCTCACGCTGCCCCGTTTCTTTTACTATTTCGACATATGATCCGCGCGACAAAAAATTACTTCGTCTTTCTCTGGCGCTGCGGCCGTATCGCCTTCGTGGGCAACTGGCTTTATTACGCGTGGATGGGCCTGCTGACCGCCGTCTGCCTCACCGGCCTGAACGCCTATGCCCGCCAGCTCACCGGCGGCCTGGCGACCACCGGCATGTGCGACCAGGTTTCGTGGGGGGTGTATATCGCCAATTTCACCTTCGTCGTCGGCGTCGCCGCCGCCGCCGTGATGGTGGTCGTGCCGGTTTACATCTATCGCAACAAGGATCTCCATGACCTGGTCATTTTCGGCGAGTTGCTCGCCGTGGCTGCCATCATCATGTGCCTGGCTTTCGTGACCGTGGATCTCGGCCGGCCCGAACGCTTTTGGCATTTGATTCCCGGACTGGGGAAATTCAATTTTCCGCGCTCGATGCTCAGCTGGGACGTGATCGTGCTCAACATCTACCTGTTGCTGAACGTCCATATCTGCGGATATCTCCTTTATTGCCGTTATCAGGGCCGGATGCCGGCCAAATGGTTCTATATTCCCTTTGTCTTCGTCGGCATCGTCTGGGCCGTCTCGATCCACACCGTGACCGCCTTCCTTTTCGTCGGCCTGGGTGGCCGGCATTTCTGGAATGACGCCATCATCGGCCCGCGTTTCATCGCCTCCGCCTTCGCCGCCGGCCCCTCGATCATCATTCTCGCCCTGCAGATCATCCGTCGCTACAGCACCTACCATATCCCTGATCGCGCCCTGTTCGTGCTTCGCTCCATCGTGCAGGTCGCGATGCTGGTCAACCTGTTCCTTCTAGCCAACGAACTCTTTAACGAGTTCTACACCGAGAACCTCCAGGTCGCCTCGGCCCGCTATCTGTTTTTCGGGCTGCATGGCCACCATGCCCTGGTGCCTTGGATCTGGACGGCCCTCAGCCTCGATCTCGTCGCGACCGCCCTGTTCGTGCTGCCGGCCAGCCGCCGCGTGCAGTGGCTCAACGTGGCTTGCCTCTGCGCCATCCTCGGCATCTGGATCGAAAAAGGCATGGGGCTGGTCATCCCGGGCTTCGTGCCGACACCGCTCGGCGAAATGGTGGAATACCTGCCCACGTTGAACGAGACCTTGATCTGTTTCGGCATCTGGGCGCTGGGATTTCTCTGCTACACGGTGTTCCTCCGCATGGCCATCCCCATCCTGCAGGGTGAACTTTCGAAGGCCAACGAAGGCGCTCCCGACGCGGCCGCCCTGGCCGCGTCCGCTCCCCGACCTCATTGATTCCATGGCGCCAAAACCCACTCTTGATGACGCGCGGCAATCGCTGACGGCCCATGTCGCCGCCAAGGGCCGGGAGCTGCGCGAAAAATACGGGCCCGATATCGGGTGGTCAAAGCTCCGGCAGATTCTGGAGGACCGCGCCTTCGTGCGTTATCCCTGCGAACTAGTCTTTGACGACTCCGCCCTGAACGAGGGGGAGTTTGCGCATCCCGTCCCCAAAGGGGAAAACCCGGAAAAAGGCTTTGTCATGCAGGTGCACCCGTTTTTCTCCGTCATGCCGGCCCGGGTCCCGTCCCTCGTCCTTTATCAATTGGTCCTGGTCAATTACGGCGAGTTCGCGTCGGCCGACGACGCCGAAACCTTCGGCGCCGCCGCCCTCGGGATCTCGCGTGACGAGTATTACGATTCGCTCTGCGAAATGGCCGGCCTGATCAGCGAAACCGCGGCGATGGAGCCCGCCGCCGGTCCCTCCGAAAAAGAATCCAGCTGCCACGGAGGCCATTGCACCTGCGGAGCCAAAAAACAGGATGGCATCCGATCCATTTCCACCTATCTTTCGCCCACCCATATAAAACCCGATCGATCATGAAAATCCAAACCCACGTCTTGCTTATCGCCCTCAGCTTCGTCCTGCCCAGTTTCGCGCTGGCCGACGCCAAGGATCTCTGGACCCAGAATTGCGCCCGTTGCCACGGGACGGACGGCGCCGGACAAACCAAAATCGGCAAGAAACTTGGGCTGCCGGATTACACGGACGCCGCCGTGCAAGCTAAATTGAAGGACGCCGATATGCTCAAGGCGGTTTTGCAAGGCGTCACGGTGGATGGCAAACAAAAGATGCCGGCCTATCAGGGCAAACTATCGGCGGACGATGCCAAGGCCCTGGTCGCCTACGTCCGGTCGTTCAAAAAATAAGCCGCCCCATCCGCCATTGTGATGACCGATCCCGCGCCCCATCCGCCGAAACGCTCCATCTGGCGCAATTGGATCAGCCTGGCCGGCGGGGTGATTGCGGCCGGGAGCTTTTTCGCATTCGTCCTGCTGTTCGCGATCGACCAGTTCGGTTTCAGCCAGAAGAACCCTTACATCGGCATCCTGTCCTATCTGGTGGCGCCGGGTTTCTTGTTTCTTGGCCTGGTTCTGGTATTGTTCGGCGCCTGGCAGCAGCGCCGCAATTTTGCCCGCGAACCCGACGCCCCGCCTCCCCGGCTCGCCATCGATTTGTCGCGTCCGCGCGACCGTTGGCTGTTGATGTGGTTCGGCCTTGGCACGGGGGCGTTCATGCTCTGCACCGCCCTGGGCAGCTATAACACCTACCAATTCACCGAGTCGGTCCAGTTCTGCGGCCAGGTATGCCATTCGGTGATGAAGCCGGAGTTTGTCGCCTATCAACGCGGCAATCATGCGCGGGTGGCCTGCGTCGAATGCCACATCGGCTCCGGCGCCACCTGGTTCGTGAAGTCAAAGCTCAGCGGCTCCTACCAGGTCTATTCGGTCCTGTTCGACAAATACCACCGTCCCATCCCCACGCCCGTCGCCAACCTCCGCCCGGCCCAAGACACCTGCGAGCGTTGTCACTGGCCGGAGAAATTTGTCGGCAGCATCGACCGCACATTCCACCATTACCTGACGGACGATAAGAACACGCCTTACACGGTCCGCCTGCTACTCAATGTCGGTGGCGGCAGCACCAACGCCAGCGGCCCGGTTGGCGGTATCCACTGGCACATGAATGTAGCCAATAAGATCGAATATTATGCGACCGATGCGCAGCGGCAGGTCATCCCGTGGGTGCGGGTGACGGGCAAGGATGGCGGCACGACCGTGTTTCGCACTCCGGATTTCAAGGGCGAGCCCGATCCGCAAAAGATCCGGGTGATGGATTGCATCGATTGCCACAACCGCCCCGCCCACCGCTTCAAGTCGCCCAATGAAGCCGTCGATGAGGCCCTCTATCTCGGCCGCATGGACCTCCGGCTGCCCGGGATCAAACGCACGGCCGTCGATCTGCTGACCAAGAGTTACTCCACCGAAGCCGCGGCCCTGGCCGCCCTCGACGCCGGACTGCGCCAGCATTATCCGGGACAGCCGGCCCTCGCCCCCACGATCGCCGCGGTCCAGGACATTTACCGCGAGAATTTCTTCCCGGAGAT
>JBEKQH010000229.1:0-4143 GCA_049519915.1 Opitutaceae bacterium | reverse complement strand
AGTTATTGATCACAGAAGAAATAGACCCGGAGGCCGCCGGTTCCTTAAAATTGGCAGAATCCAGCCCAGCTTATATCTGCCTTCTGCGGCAATTCGCAGATTGGCAATTACACCGTCTGCCCGGCTAGAATTACGAGAATCCAGACATAAACAGTATGATTTAAGGTATGAAGTCAGCATGGTTTATCTAATAAATAAAAATACGTATTAAATTAATAACCAATAATTAATAAAATTACAATGATAAGAGAATGACTTAAATAAGTCAATGACTCAAAAAATGCTTGCTTAATTCATACTATTTAAGTGTAGATTAAATAAGTCGCCAAATGAAACTATTTAGACGACTTAACCTTTAAACATCTGTCCCATGAGCGTTGAAAATAAAACCACAACTCTGGATGCGTCGGCTGACTGGATCAAACTCGTGCGCCAGAAAGTCGAGTCGCTGCGCTTTGGCGTCGTGCAATTGATTGTTCACGATGTCTCCTTCTGAATATCTCACTATCGGACAAGTCGCCGCCTATCTCGGGTGGACTCATCTTTTCGTCGAACGCCTCGCGGTCGGCGGCCAGCTTCCCGGCATCGAAAAAGAAGGTCAGTGGCTGTTTCGCCGCGACGAGTTGATCGACTGGCTGGACCAAAAAATACATTCATTCGACGCGGCCCAGGTGGCCGACCTGGAGCAGAAACTCGAAAATGAGCTGCAAGCCGCTTCGCGCAACATTCGGATCGCCGACCGGCTCAAACCAGAATTTATCGCCTTAGATGTGCAGGCCGCCAGCCGGTCCGACGTATTGGAGCAACTCATGGGCCTGGCTGAAAAAACCCAGCTCGTGATCGACGGCGTGCGCTTGCGCGCCTCCCTGGCCGAGCGCGAAATGCTTTGCAGCACCGCGTTGCCCGGCGGACTTGCCTTCTGTCATCCCCGACGGCCGGCGCCACATCTGTTGCGCCGGACGGTATTCTCCGTGCTTCGCACTGAGCAACCGCTGCCGTTTGGCGCCGCGGACAGCGAGCCCACCCGCCTGTTCTTCTTGATTGCGGCCATTGACGACCGCGCTCATCTCTACGCGCTGGCGCGGCTCACGCGAATTGTCCGCGGCGAAACGTTGGGAACGCTCCTGCGAGCCCCGACGGCCGAAGAATTGATTGCGATTATTCGCCGCCGTGAAGGGGAAATCGACGCCGCGGGGGCGTCCCGCCTGCAGGGCTGATCGCCGATCTGAATATCCAAAGCCACTAGGGCGTGTCTGCCCACCGCCGTTGCCCAATGTCTTGGGCGGCGGCAGGAATCCGCAATGAGTCGCTCTTACACGGTCGAACCGCCGCGCCCGACCACGGATCAATGGGCGGCCGGGCGGCTCCGTCCGCCCTTTAGGGCGGCGTTGACCCGCGTGAATTCCGCCCCAATCAAAAAGATTTGACCGGCGTAATAGCACCAAAGAAGCAGAGCCATGAACGAACTGGCGGCGCCAAAGGACGAGATCATGCGAGTATGCGCGAGATAGAGGCCGAGGAGCGTTTTCCCCACATCGAAGAGGAGGGCCGTGAGCACGGCTCCGATCCATACGTCGGCGCCAATCAATTGGCGGATTTCGCCGAGGACACGCATCCGCGCCGAATCATCGTGGAAAAAGACACCGGCCGCCAGCACGGCCAGCATGAGCAAGGGAGCCACCGACACGACGGTGTAAAAGGCGAGGGCCGCGCCCAAACCGGCGACATTATCGTCGAAATAACCGCGCACGGTCTGCCGGCCGACAAGGTTCAGGCGGACGAGGAAATCGCGAACAAAACGGGAGAACTTATTTCGCAAGCAGTCTTGCCAGCCGGGTTTCCGGTGCCGGGTTCTCTTCTTTCTAATGGTTTCATGCCGACCGCCTGGCCCTGGTCCGGGCGGCTTCTTTGGCGCCGCGCGAACGGGCGGGGGAGGACTTGATTTTCCCTTCGGCCAGTCCGGTGTCCCGGGCCGCCTTGTGGCGAGTGGCCGGCGAGGTTCGGCCTTTTTTGGGCACGCCGAGTTTGACTCCGGCGCGCCGCGCTTCGGACAGCCCGACGGCGACGGCTTGCTGTCGTGAGCGAACGTTTCCGCTGCCCTCCTTCAGGCGATGCATCTCCTCGCGGACAAATTCGCCGGCCTGGGTGGTCGGCCGCTTTCCTTCGCGCGCTTTTTGGCGCGCCCGTTTCCTGGCTGCTTCTTTTGGCATGGTTTTCGATTACTCTATTCTTTGCGGAAATTCCGGCCATCGGGTAAAACGAGCTCGCCCTTCCCGGGAAAAATCCGCCGCTGCCAGTCAGTTCCAAAATGGCAGAGCCATTTTGGCATCGAGCTCGGCTTCGGCGCGCTCAAACGCATAAAGAATCTGGCGGCGTACAAGCATGGCGTCGTCAAGGGACTTGAGCCCGGGCGCATGTCGTTCCCACTCCGGATGACCGAAGTAACTGGTCGTGCCGCCGAGGCTCAGCAAAAGATAGTCGTAATCCGTTTGGCCGAACTCGTGGACCACGCGGCGGGCCGCCAGGTCGACGGATTTTACCTCCGCCATCAGAACTTCGGTCTGCGGCCTTCCCGCCAGAATGGAACGGATCGGCTGCGCGATATCGGGCGCCGACAAACCGGCGCTCGCCACCTGATAGAGCAATGGTTGAAAGAGATGGTGGTTTTGGCGGTCGATGACCGTGATGCGCAGCGCGCCGGACGGAATTTTCTGGCAGAAGGCTAGACCGCCGAATCCTGCACCCAGGACAACAACGTGAGGAAGAGCGGACGATTCCATGGGTGGCTCAAGCGTTGGCGATGCCGAGACCCGCCGCCATGTAATCGCGCGATTCGGGTGCGGCGGACGGCGCGGATCCGTCACTCTGCATTTCCTTGATCAAGCTGACGAAATAGGGGATGAGCTGTTTCTTGCGGCTGACGATGCCAGGCAGATCAAAAATCTCTTCTTTTTCCACGTGCGCATAGTGGATGCGACTGATAAATTCGCCGTCACCTTTGACCAGGAGCAGCGAATTCTGCGTGTTGATGTCCGTGACCAGCAGCGCGGCAAAGACCAGATGGTCCTGTTCGCGGAGCTGTTCGAGCGCGTTGGCCAGCGGCTTGGCGTGCTGCCAGAAATTGCCAAAGCCAAGTTCTTCCACCTGAGAAACCGTGAAGCGGACGCCTTCTTCGGCGTACAACTTGAAGTCGGAGCGGATGATCTTGTCGGGCGGATTGGCCAAAATAACCGAGCCGGAATTAAAAATAATTTCGGCCAGCGCTTTCGGATCGACGCCGGCAATCTGGGAAAGCCAGCTTAGCACATGGACGTCTTTCTCCGTCGACGTCGGCGAATTGAGATGGAGCGTATCGCTGATAATGCCGCCCATCATGATGCCGGCGATTTCGCGCGAAGGCGTCAGCCCCTCGCGACGAAACAGGTCGGCCACGATCGTGCAGGTCGAGCCGACCGGCTCGTTGATGAAAAGGATCGGCTGCGCCGTGTTGACCGATCCGAGACGGTGATGGTCGATGATTTCCGTAATGGTGACTTCGCCGGCGCCCGCGACCGTTTGCGTCATCTCATTG
Organism: Opitutaceae bacterium; assembly: GCA_049519915.1. Taxonomy (GTDB): domain Bacteria; phylum Verrucomicrobiota; class Verrucomicrobiia; order Opitutales; family Opitutaceae; genus DASRHD01. Next base: position 572 of record JBEKQH010000229.1, on the reverse strand, counting down.
TGGTCGACCAGAACGAGACGCGTTTTGGCCGGCTTGAGTAGGTCGGTCTTGGTCAGGATGCCTTGCAAATGGCCTCCCTCCGAAACAACGACAATGGCCGGAGCATGCGAAACGGCTAATTTTTTTCGGAGATCGCCGACGCGCGTGTCGGCTTTGACCGAGGCGAACTCGCGGTCGACGAGACGATCGAGCGTCGAGGCCGCGCGGATGACCCAGGCGGTGGTCGCGGAGTCGTAGGGACTGACGAGAATGGACACATGGCTGGCCCGGGAGAGCTGCACGACTTCGTCGTCGACCGGCAGACCTCCCGTGATGACGAGTGCGCGCACGCCGAGTTGGATCGAGCGCTGTTGAATATCCCAGCGATCGCCGACGATGATCATCGATTGCGCGGCGGGGATATTATCATCCGAGGAAACCTTGCCGAACGACCGGATGTCCATGGCGCCGACCCGGATGAACAAGGACTCGGTGCGCGCCGGTTCGAAGCTGTGAAGAACGCGGGCCTTGAGAGCGCGGGCGATGTGCCCGAGGCTGCTGTTGACCTGACGCATGAGACGCGGTTCTCCGAT
>JBEKQH010000228.1:0-4151 GCA_049519915.1 Opitutaceae bacterium | reverse complement strand
GGAAAACAAGAATAACAGCAGCACCGCCTCGCTCCACGCGCCGATGCAGACGGCGCCGATCGCCACCGCCAGCATCAAAAAATGGATATCGAGCTTAAGGGTCTTGAGATTGCCCCACGAGTCTTTGGCGGCGTCCATACCGCCGGCGACCAGTCCCGCGAGAAAGAATCCGCGATGCAACCACGGCCAGCCGGGCACAAGATGTTCCGCCGCGAAACCGGCCAGCCCGCATCCGCCGCAAAAGGCCGCCAGCCCCGCCAGCTCCTTCCACTCCGGCACGGTCCCGGCCTTTTCCGGCATAATGTCCGGCCATTTCATTTCGCGCCAGAGCCAGAGTTTCTCCGCGTTCTCGCACATCTGCCGCCCGAGCACGGTCGTGCCGCCTTCCTGCCGCAAAGTGAAGCCGGCCGGAGCCTGGGCCGTGGCGCGCGCGGCCAGCTGCGCTTCGACGGCGGCAATAGTCGCGGCCAGCTTTTGCTCGAGATCGGTCGGGTCCACCGCGCCCAGCGTGGCCACGGCGACCTTGCGGGAACCGGCGTCCACCCGCACGGCATTTACCCCCGGTTGAGAGCGTAAAAACTCGGCCAAGGTCACCACCCAATCGTTGTTGGAAACTTTCACGGGCATATTTACAAAGAAACCGCACTCAATAACGCATTCAAATGGAAAAGCCATCCCGCGAATGCGCTTTGACACTCCCTAACCTGAATCCATGCCTTTGAACCGCGAATGAACGCAAATAGACGCGAATAAAGACAGGGCCGGAGAAAATTCATCTTTCCGGTCGCCAAGCTCCTTCGCAAATTCATTTGCGCGAAGGCGCTGCATTTCGTTGCTTGGCGGACTCAATATCAGAAAGTGTCCAATGATCGGTCTCAATGAAACGGCGGGGCTCGTGCCATCTTGTCCCCCTTCGCCCGCTCCGGCACTGGCGGCAAAGATCTTTGCCGAGGGAGGTTGGCTGTGCGAGACGCTCGGGCTGGAACACCGGCCACAGCAAGAGCAGATGGCCCTCGCCGTGGCTGCGGCGATGACGTCCGACGAACCCCTGCTTTTCGAGGCCGGCACCGGCGTGGGCAAGTCCCTCGCCTACCTGTTACCCGGCCTGATTCACGCGGTCAGCCAGACGCGGCAGCTCATCGTATCCACCCACACGATTTCACTGCAGGAACAGCTCGAGACCAAAGACCTGCCGCTGTGCCGCAAATTCTTCGCCTCCGTGGACGAGTTGAAACCGTACGTCGCGTTCAAGTCCGCGGTGCTGGTCGGCAAGTCCAATTATCTCTGCTCCACCCGGCTGGCCTACGCGCTGGCCGACCGCGCTACCCTTTTTTCCGACGACGATTACACGGAGCTCCAGCGCATCGCCGCGTGGGCCGAGACCAGCGGCACCGGACTCCGGCACGAACTGATCCCCTCGCCGCGACCGGACGTGTGGGAGATGGTCAGCGCCGACTCCTCCGCCTGCTCGCGCAAACACTGCCATTGCGAAAAGTGCTTTTATCAACGCGCGCGCGCGCGGCTGCGTTCCGCGCATGTCATCATCGTCAACCACGCGCTGCTTTTTGCCCTGATCAACGCCGGAGGCGCCCAGGCCCAGGGCGCGGGCAGCTCCACCCGCGGCCTGCTCTTCCCGGACGATTTTGTCGTGCTCGACGAAGCCCACACCGTCCCGGAGGTCGCCACCAAAAATTTTGGCCTCACTCTTAGCAGCTACGGGGTGGATCGCGCCTTGAAGCTGCTCTACAATCCCAAGACCCGGCGCGGCCTTCTGCGCAAGGATGGCGGAGCCGAGGCGCAGCAGCTCGTGCTCGATGCGCTGGAGGCGGCGCAGCAGTTTTTCGATTTCATTGCCGCCACCCTGCTCGCCCGGCAGCCGGTGGTGCGCCTGCGCGAGAAAGACATCGCCGAGCCGCTGCTCGACGGCCCGCTCACCGCGCTGCACAAGATCATCAGCAAATCGGCCGACCGACTCGACGAGGGCCGCGACCGCGACGAATTGCTCGACCAGGCCGCGCGGATCAAGGGGTTGCGGGCCGGCCTCAACGAATGGCTGGCGCTGGCGGACGACACCCATGTTTATTGGGCCGAGCGCTCCGGCCGGCGGCAGACCATCGTCACGCTGCGCAGCGCCCCGATCGATGTCGCGCCGGAGCTCCGCAAGCATCTTTTCGGCTGCGGCACGAGCGTCGTGTGCACGAGCGCCACGCTCGGCCACGGCGGCCGTCTCGAGACCTTTGCCCAGCGCCTCGGAGCCGACGGCGCCCGTGCCGTGGCCGAGGCTTCGCCCTTCGATTTCAAGCGGAACATGAGGGTCTACGTCGCGGCCGACATGCCCCTGCCTTCGGCCCAGGATGCCCGGTTGGCGCTCGACGCGCTCACGGACTGGCTGCGTTTCTGCACCTTGCACGTGCCCGGAGGCTCGCTGGTGCTTTTCACCAGCTACCACGACCTGCGCCACTGCGCCACCGTGCTGGCCGAGGAATTTTCCGCGGCCGGCCGGGCTTTGTTGGTGCAGGGCGACGATCTCTCGCGCACGGAGCTGACCGCGCGCATGCGCGAGCTAGGCAACGCGATCCTTTTCGGCACCGACAGTTTCTGGACCGGCGTTGACGTGCCCGGCGATTCGCTTTCCCAGGTCGTCATCACCCGCCTACCGTTCGACCCGCCGGCGCACCCGATCCTCGAGGCCCGCGCCGAGCACGTCCGGAGCCGCGGCGGCAATCCGTTCAACGAGCTCACCCTGCCCGACGCGCTGATCAAGTTCCGCCAGGGCGTGGGCCGCCTCATCCGCACGGCGAACGACCGCGGACTCATCACGCTCCTCGACTCGCGCGTGGTGGCAAAAAGTTATGGCCGGCTTTTTCTCGACAGCCTGCCCACCCCTTATTGGGAAACGCTTACCTGCGAGACGCGGGCGGCGCGATTTCTGCCTTTTGCTTGAGCCTCATCTGGTTTATTTTGGTCTGCTTCCCTATGCATCTGCGCACCGCCGCCCTGAGCGACATCGGCAAAGTCCGTCATGAAAACGAAGACAGTTATCTTTGTGACGAAGCCGGCGGCCTGTTTGCCGTGGCCGATGGGGTCGGCGGACTTCCGGGCGGAGCCGAAGCCTCGCAGCTGGCGGTCAACACCGTGCGCGAGCTCTACCGTGCGCTGCCGGAAGGAGAAGTGGTCGATTTGATCCAGATCGTCCATAAAGCGAACGCCCGGATTTTAGCCTTAGGCAAGGTGCTCAGCCCGGAACTTGGCATCGCCACGACCCTCACGCTGGGAATGATCACCGGCGGGCAGCTTTATCTCGCGCACGTCGGCGACTCGCGGTGTTACGTGTGGCACAAAGGCCGCCTCGAGCTGCTGACCCTGGACCATTCGCTCGAAAACGAGGCCAACCTGCGCGGCGCCCAACGGTTGCTGGTCTATTTCACCGAATCCAGCCGGGCCTCGCTGACCCGCTGCCTCGGCCAACTGGAGCCGCCCGAAGTCGATTTCATCGTTCGGCCGCTGGCGGCGGGCGAACGCGTCTTGTTTTGCAGCGACGGCCTGAGCCGGGTGATCAAGGAACCCGACCTGGCGGAAATTATCGGACGGGACGACAATCCGGCGGAGGCGATGAAAGAAATCGTCGAAAATGTAAACCGCCGCGGCGGGCCGGATAACATCACCGGCGTGCTGGTGGCCGTGGATGATATATGACCGGGTCAAAATTGCCCTTGAACGCCGCGACCGCTTCCCCTCTCCCGCCGTCGCGCTCGGCCCATTTCGCCGCGCTGGTCGCGCGTCAGCCCGACAACGAGCTGTTTCGTTTCAGCCTCGCCCAAGCGCTCAGCGCCGAGGCTCGCGGCGCCGAAGCTGTGCCGCACCTGGAATTTTGCGCGCGAAAGAAGGCCGATTGGATGATGCCGAGGATCCTGCTGGGAAAACTTCTGCTTCAACTCGGCCGCCAGGCCGAAGGGAAATCAGCGTTGGAAGAAGCCCTGGCGCTGGCCGTCGAACAGCGGCACGAGGACCCCGAACGGGAGTTGCGGGCGCTGCTGGCGGATTGGTAGTTGGTAGTTGGTAGTTGGTAGTTGGTAGTTGGTAGTTGGTAATTCGGTGCCGGGCCAAATTCTAAATCCCAACGACCCCTTCCTAACGACATCCGTCGTTAC
>JBEKQH010000227.1:0-4168 GCA_049519915.1 Opitutaceae bacterium | reverse complement strand
TCTTGCGTCAGGAAGTCGCCCATGATTCCGACGGCGCTATGAATCTCGACGTGTTTTTTAAGATAGGAGTCTACGATTTGGCTGAGAACCGGCTGAACGACCGTGGAGTCGGGATGTTTGAAAGTGATTTGAATCACGCTGCTGGCCGGCGGCACTTCGGCCGTGAGCCCATCGAGGACCACCGCGGCGGCGCGGTTGAGATTGTTGCCGCCGCCTTTTTTGGCCAGAATCTTGTCGGGTCCGATGGTCTCGGCCACCTGTTTGGCCAGATCCAAGCTGGTCAGGATCTGCAGCTCCGTCGCCATGATGGTCTCCCCGCCGCGGTCGGGCGATTGGGTTGTTCCATTGGCTCCGTCCGGCCCGAGCGTCTTGCTGTCGGTGATGACGTAACGAACGAACAATTTGGCCTCCGACTGGAAGGGCGGCGGCCGGAGCATGTGAAAGATCGCGGCGGCGCACAATCCCAGGCTCGAGCAGATCAATATCTTCCACTTATGGCGGAAGAGCACGTAGTAAATATCGCCCAACGTCATGTTGAGAGTCTGGGGCGCCGGCTGCGGTAAAATAGGATGATTCATATTCGAACGCCGAGGCACCGGCTGAGCCCCCAACGGGCGGCCGGACTCTTGCGGTGGAAGGCGAGGCGAGAACGGATTTTCCATGGAATCTGAAGCTAGGCGATGTGTTTGTAAAGCGCTGTGCCAATCAATCGCGCCAGTCCGCCCGGCAGCCGCCTGAAGATGTGATTGTGCCACCCAGACGAACGGTCGGGGGCTTGGACAAAGCCGCCCGAGCGACAATCGTAGCGGACATAATCGATTCGGTGTTCCTCAGGGCCCCAACCCAGTTTGAATTTGCGCAAGCCCTCGTTTTCAAAGGAGGTTCGGCCAAAATCCAACGCGGAAAAATCGTGGCGGGCATGCCATTTGATCGCCTGCCACATCACGAGATTATTGACCCGCAGCCGGTGAAAAGCCGCGTCGGACGCGCCGAATTTGAAGAGGGCGGTCCGGCCAAAATGAAAAAAAACCGCGCCGGCCACCGGTCTCCGGCCCGAGCGGACGAGGACGACCTGACCCTGATTTTGTGCCAACACATGTTGGTGGATATATTTAAAAAAACGAAAGGGCTGCGGCGGCATGCCGTGCCGCCGACGGGTCTGACCGAGCAGACGGTAGAAAATTCGCAGGGCATCCAAATCCTGAGAGAACTCGACGGTCAGGTTGCTTTGCTCGGCTTTTCGGACCGCCCGTCGGGTCGAGTCGTCGAATTGGGCCCAAAGCGCAGACTCTTCGCGATGCAAGTCGAGCCGGTGGCCAAAATAGGAGGACGAAGCCAGGCTCTCCCCAAACAAGGGTCTCCCGCCGCGACATTCCACGTATTTCCAACCCCGCCTCTTGGCGCAGGCCTGCACTTCTAAGAAAAGCGACTGGAACGAGGCGTCGTCCGGGCAGAGCGGCGCACATTCGTCGGTAAACGGCAGTGAAATCCCTCTTCTCCCGGTCAGCCAGCTGTCCACCTCCATCATTGGAAGCAGGGCGTGAACCTGTCGGCGGTCGCGCAGCGTAAAATAGAGCGGCTTGAATCCGTATGTGTCGCGCAGCACCTGCGCCCAGGCCGCGGTGTGAAAGAAGGAAGCGGATGGGCCTGCCGTCAGCTTTGCGTTCCAATCGGCATCGTCCAACGGATCAACCAGTTGGAAGGTGAGACCGTCGGGGCAGACCGGAGCGAATGCGTGGGTGGCCATCGGAGGGGATTCATGCACTAAAAGCCTCCAAATTTTTCGTGCGGGGCAAAAGCGACTTGACCTCCGTCGCGACGGTCTCGATTTGCGCCGGCGTGAGCTCGGGAAACATCGGGAGGGAAAGGAATTCCCCGGCACATTTTTCCGCAATGGGAAACGACCCGACTCCAAGCCCCAGGCTCTCGTAGGCCTTTTGGCGATGGACCGGTATCGGATAATGGATTCCGCACGCGATTCCGCGCTGCCCCAGCGCTTGCAGAACACGGTCCCTCTCTTTTACCCGGACGACGTAGAGATGATAGACCGGCGTGCCGTATTTGGCCACGGGTGCCACGACCAAATCGGCCAAGCCGGCCAGTTGCTCGTCGTACTGGCGGGCATGGGCGCGGCGGGTGGCATTGCCGTGGTCCAATCCCTTTAGTTTTATCCGCAAGACGGCTCCTTGGATTCCGTCCATCCGTGCGTTCCAGCCGACGCACGAGTGGTGATATTTTGTCTCTTGGCCATGATCGCGGAGAACTTTGACTTTTTCCGCGAGGGACCGGTCGTTGGTCACCAACGCACCGGCTTCGCCGAACGCCCCGAGATTTTTTCCCGGGTAGAAACTGAAACAACCGGCGTGCCCGATCGAACCGGCTTTTCGGCCTTTGTATTCGGCGCCGTGCGCCTGGCAGGCATCTTCGATGACCTGCAAATTGTGCCGACGCGCGATGTCCATGATGGGATCCATGTCGGCCATCTGTCCAAACAGATGCACGGGAATGATCGCCTTGGTCCGCGGGGTGATGGCGCGTTCGAGCCGGGTCGGGTCGAGCGTGTAGGTCTGCTCATCGATATCCACGAAAACCGGTTTAGCGCCGCAATAGCTGATCGCTTCGGCGGTCGCCATAAAGGTGCTTGGCACCGTGATCACCTCATCGCCCGGCCCGATGCCGTAAGCGAGCAAAGGCAGCCACAGGGCCTCGGTGCCGCTGCCCAAGCCCACGGCGTAGCGGGTCTGGCAGAAAGCGGCAAAGTCCTCCTCGAACTTGGCCACGTAAGGACCGCCGGCGAAAGCGCTGGAATCGATGACCTCCTCGATGGAGGCGAGCAGTTCGGACCGGAGGGGGTCGTGCTGAGCTTTTAGATTAAGAAACGGAACCTGCATAATTTCTTTTGCCATGGGGAGACTTCACGACCCGGGCCGGGTTTCCCGCCACAACCGTGTCGGGCGGCACATCCTTGGTGACGACACTGCCGGCGCCCACCAACGCCCGTTCGCCGATGGTGATGCCACAGAGCAAAGTGGCCCCCGATCCGATGGCCGCGCCTCGTTTGACCAAGGTTTTGACACACGTCCAATCGGCTTCCGTTTGCAGGCTGCCATCGGCGTTCGTGGCTCGCGGGTAGAGGTCGTTCGTAAATATTACGCCATGCCCGATAAAAACCTCGTCTTCCAGGGTGACACCTTCGCAGATGAACGTGTGGCTGGATATCTTGCAGCGGCGGCCGATCTTGGCTCCCTTTTGAATCTCCACAAAGGTCCCGATTTTGACGTCGTCGCCGATTTCGCAGCCATAAAGGTTGGTGAAACCATAAATCCGGACGCCCTTACCCAACTTCACGTCCGGGGCAATTTGCTGATGAGGAGGCTGCGATGGAATCATGGTGCTGGGCGGCCTACGTAAACATTATTTGAGGCGCTTCGCCAGCTTGGCGGTTCCACCGTTTTTAGCCGCAACCGGCACCGAAGCCGGGCTGGCCGCTTTGAGAAAACCCGGATTGGAATGCCGGCCGTTTCGCCCGGCGGCGAGGGCGACCGGACCGCCGCTCATTTTCAGCGATTCCGAGGCGGCTTCGAGAATCTGGACGACCTCCAGGCCCTTCGTTCCGTTGGTCAACGGAAGACTCCCGTTTCTGATACAATCCACAAAATGCTGGCACTCGGCCTTCAGGGGTTGGTCCTGTTTGATATATGGACTATAAATGTCGCCATAATGGTAGGCATAGAGAAATTCGGCAAAGGTGTCGTAATGGGGCGGCCGCTCGACGCGGGAGTCGAAGATCTTGATTTTCTCCTGCGGTTCGACGTCATCGTAAACGATCATCCGTTTGCTGCCGACGATGGTCATTTCGCGAACTTTCCTCGGATCGTGCCAGCTGCTGTGAATGATGGCGGAACGTTGTTTGGTGAAATGGAGGCTCATGGACGTGACGTCTTCGATTCCCGGTGTGATATGGGCGCCTCCCCGGCAGTTGATGCTGTGGGGCATCTCCTGCATAATATAGAGAATGATGGAGATGTCGTGCGGGGCCAGGTCCCAGGCGACATTAATGTCTTTTTGGAAAAGTCCAAGATTGAGACGACGGGCCGAAATGTAGCGGATATCCCCAATATCACGGTGATCGATGATCTCTTTGATTTTTCGTACGGCCGGCGAATAG
>JBEKQH010000226.1:0-4173 GCA_049519915.1 Opitutaceae bacterium | reverse complement strand
CGCTGATGATGGCGATGGAGGTGCCCAGGCCGGGCAGATTGTAGGTCTTGCTCGGCGCCATGAACGTGATCGTGCGGGCGGCGATGTCCGGCCCCAAGGCGGCCGTGGGGACATGCGGCAGCGTCGGATCCAGCACGAGATCGCAGTGGATTTCGTCGGAACAGAGGACGAGCTTGTGCCGGAGGCAAAACTCGCCGAGCCGGACGAGCTCGTCGCGGCGCCAGACGCGCGCGACGGGATTGTGCGGATGGCAAAGGAGAAAAACTTTCGTGCGCGGCGTCACCGCGCGCTCCAGCGCGGCGAAATCGATTTCCCAACGTCCCTCCGCCGCGCTCAAGGCCAATGGGATGGGTAGGGTTTCCCGGCCGGAATTTTTCGGTGCGCTGAGAAACGGCGGATACACCGGCGTGCAGCTCAGCACCTGTTCGTCCGGCTGGGCGAAAGCTTGGACGGCGACGTTGAGCCCGACGACGAGACCGGGTAGCCAGACGAGCCACTCGGGCTCGACGCGCCAACCGTACCGCACGGACAATGCGTCCACGAAGGCATCCACGGTGGAGGCCACCGGCCGGGCGTAGCCGAAAAGACCGTGGTCGACCCGGCGGTGCAACGCCTCAAGGACGGCGGGTGGTGCCGGAAAATCCATGTCCGCCACCCAAAGCGGCAGCACATCGCGACCGGCGTATTTCTGCCACTTTTGCGAATCGGTGCCGCGCCGATCCGGAACGTGGTCAAAGTCGAAGGTCATGGTCAGGCGTGAAGGAAGAGGGTGTCTGAAAACTCTGCGGAGTCGACGTTGCGGGGAGCAAGCGCTTTCCGCAAGGCGGAGGCGCGGGCCGGCGGCTTTACCCCGAAAAGGCGCGGCCCCGGCGCAAATTTGGCCCCTTTTCACCGTGCAAACTTTTCCCACCTGTGCCGTCACACCTCGGGAAATTTTTTCCCGCTCCGGCCGGACCAAAAAAATAACCATCGGATATTCCGCAACTTACTTATCCGCCTGGTCCGGCATTGCCGATGCAGGGGAAAGGGCAGGTTCAACTTATTCCACCCGAATACCACTCACATCAACCCAACGTAAATAAAGGAGAAAATCACCATGCGTATCACTCGCTATATCCAACCCGCTGTCCGCAGCTTCGTTCCGACGGTCCACGTTTCACGCAACCCGTGGACGGGACTCGAGAACGAAATTGACCGGCTGTTTGAAACCGCCCTCACCGACTTCGCCGGGTTCGCATCCGCCCGCCAGTTCCCGGTCGACCTCTACGAAGACAAAGACCACACCTACGTCCGCGCCGAACTGCCAGGCGTGAACCGCGACGACATCAACGTCGAGATGGCCGACGGCTATCTTACGATCACCGCCGCGCGCAAGACTCCGGCCGCCGATGGCAAGGGAGAGGAGTCGTTCTCCTTCAGCCGCTCCGTCAGCGTGCCTGAAGCGGTGCAGAACGACCAAGTGGCCGCCGCCTACGAAAACGGCGTTCTGTGCGTCACGCTGCCCAAGCGCGAGGAGGCCAAGCCAAAAAAAATCACCATCGCGGTGAAATGACCGCGGGCCGGCCCCCGCCAAATAAAAATTAAAACGTTAAAAACCGAAAAGGAGAAATTATCATGTCACTCTTAAACACCCTCATCCCCTCGTTCAGCGATTCCCTGGCGCGCCGCGGCAATGGCGCCGCCCGCGATCTCGGTCCGACCCTCAAGCCGCGCTATGAAATTCAGGAGAAGCCCGACGCCTACGATCTGACGGTGTATCTCCCTGGCGTGGCCAGGGACGGCGTTGAGCTCACGGCCGACGGGGGCACGCTCACCGTGGTCGGACGACGCACGTGGAAGCAACCCGAAGGCTGGACCACATTAGTCCGCGAGTCCGCCGACGTGCCGTTCGAACTCGTGCTCGAGCACGACAACGTTCTCGATGCCGACAAAATTCAGGCCGAGCTGAAAGACGGCGTGCTGCGGGCCTCGCTGCCGAAAGCGGAAGAGATCAAGCCGCGCAAAATCGTCGTGAGCTGAAAAACGCCAAAAACACGAAGGCCGGACGCTTCAAGACGTCCGGCCTTTTTCTTAAAGGGCAGGTAATACCTTCAGATCTCGTAGGACGACAGAAGTTTGTCGATGCGGACTTTTTCCAGGCGGCTGAAGTTGGGCAGGCCGGTGTCGTAGGGCACGGCCACCTCGCCCTGGATAAGCGGCTGGGCGTAGCGGAGGAACTGAAAGTTCATGCTCGTCCCGTCCTCGTTAACCCATTCGCGCGGCAACTTCTTGGTGCCGTTGGCAATTTCGCTAAGGGGGGAGAGTCCGGTCTCGCAGGTATAGTGGTCGGTCTCGCCGCGCACGAGCGTGACCATTTTATCGGTCTCACCGCCGACGGCGGCGCGCACGGCGGCCTGGCCGGCGAGGAAAGCCTCGTCGTTGTCCGTTTTCGAGGAGCAATGCGCGGCGGCGCGCTGGGCGATGCCGAGCTTGGCCACGCGGGACTTAGTGCCGGGGAGGTTGGTCTCCACGATTTCGCAAAGGTATTCGCCGACGCCGCCGAGTTGGGCATGGCCGAAAGCATCGGTGGCGCCGTCGGCATTGACGTAGTTGCCATCGGCGTCGACCAGGCCTTCGCCGACGACCACGAAGCAGTATTTCTCGCGGGCAAGAATGCGCTTCACGTCCGCCGTGAATTTTTCGGGGCTGAAGGCGACTTCGGGCAGAAGGATGATATGCGGCGGGTCGTGGGGATGGTCGCGGCGCTTGGCCAGCGAGGCGCCGGCGGCGATCCATCCGGCGCTGCGGCCCATGACTTCAAGGATGGAGACGAGGTCGTGCTGGCCCATGGCCTCGTTGTCGGCGGCGATTTCGCGGACCGTCGTGGAAACGTATTTGATGACGCTGCCGTAACCGGGGCAGTGGTCGGTGCCGACCAGGTCGTTGTCGATGGTCTTGGGCACGCCGATCACCCGCATCTCCCAGCCTTGCTGTTGGGCGAGCTTGGAAATCTTGTCGGCGGTGTCCTGCGAGTCGTTGCCGCCGCAGTAGAAAAAGTAACGGATGTTGTGCGCCTTGAAGACCTCGATCACGCGTTCGAAGTCCTGCTGTTTCTTGAGCTTGTAGCGCACGGTGCCGAGGGCGGCGCCTGGCGAGTAGCGCAGCGCGCGAATCTGCTGCTGCGATTCGGCCGCGAGGTCGATCAGGTCTTCCTGCAGGATGCCAAGCACGCCGTTGAGGCAGCCGTAGATCTCCTCGATGCAGCTGTGATTGAGCGCCTCGGCGACGACGCCCGCGACACTGGCATTGATGACGGCAGTGGGGCCACCGGACTGGCCCACCAAGACATTTCCTACAAGTTCAGCCATGACAAATATGGGTAAAGGTTTAAAAACGTGAAAGGCGAACAAACCGGCCGCAAGCGGCGGAGGCAAACGAAAATTTCCATTACGGCAAAGAAGTGCCGCCAAAAGCCGACCAGGCCCGGCTGGCTACTGCCAGGCTTTGGCGGGAAGACCGCGCGGTCGGCCGGCCCGCCCTTATCACAGTAGTTTTCCCGGACGGTACTTGGCCGCTTGCGGGTATTTGCGTGCGAGCGGCTTCACTTCGGCCACAAAGGCGTCCACCTGGTGCGGCGCGGCGCCGACGAAACGGTTGCTTTCGGTGAGGATGGCCTGGAGCTGTTTCTTGCCGAGGCCGATACGTTTGTCGCTGGCAATGCGCGAGATCAGGTCGATGTCACCGTTGGCATGGCCCGAGCGCAGCGCCTTGGCCGCGGCGAGCGCGTGTTCTTTGATGGCGGCGTGTGCCGTTTCCCGGCCGGCGCCCTGTTTGACGGCTTCCATCAAGATCGTGGTGGTGGCGAGAAAGGGCAGGTTGCGCTCGTTCTCCGCGGCGATGGCGGCGGGAAAAATCTCCATCTGGTTGAGCACCGTGATGAAGGTCTCCAACATCCCGTCCACGGCGAAAAATGAGTCGGGCAGGGCAACCCGGCGGACGACCGAGCATGACACGTCCCCTTCGTTCCACTGATGTCCGGCCAGGCTGGCGGTCATTGTCACGTAACCGCTGAGCACGGTGGTAAAGCCGCAAATGCGCTCGCAATTTCGCGCATTCACCTTGTGCGGCATGGCCGAGGAGCCGACTTGCCCCTCTTGAAAGCCCTCGGTCAGCAGGCCCAGCCCGGCCATGAGG
>JBEKQH010000225.1:0-4196 GCA_049519915.1 Opitutaceae bacterium | reverse complement strand
TATCAATGGTTCGACCGAAAAGAGACTCCGCCGGCCGTTTATATGCCGAATATTGATGTGGTCACCCCGACCCTTATCTCTGCGGGCTTTAACGCGCCTTATCCAAGCTCCTCGACCGGAGCCTTGGCCGGCAATGCGAATCTGTTGGGTGTGCCGGGCATCGGCGCAGGTGCGACCGCCAATGGAAAAGCGGTCGCTCTAGCTCCAACGGTCGACGTCGGTTTTCTTGAGCCCTATCCCGGACTTTCCAAGACGTTTAATGTGGCCAGTGCGCAGGATTACCGCGATACCGACCTCGAGAATCTCAATGCCGAGCTTGACGGAAAGATCGGCGACCATTGGGTCGCTCGCAGCAACTTCATTTACGCGTGGAACCGTTCGATTCAGCAATCGACCGGTATTGGCACCGTCAATATGGCTCCGCCCGGTTCTTTGACCTGGAACGGATCTTCCTGGGCTCCTTCGGTCGCTTGGCTCACCGCTGCTCCTGGTCTGACGCTTGCGCAGACGCAAGCCGCGGCCGAATATGCTTTTGCCCAACAGATACTAGCCAATCCAAGCCAGGCCTTGCAGGCGCAGAACGGGCCTGGCGGCACTTCGGTCGGCGCTCCCGCGGTCATTTCGCGACGCAGCCGGTGGATCGAATCCGATGGCCATTCCGATACCGCGGCGGCCGATTTTGCCGGCCACTACGGATTCGATTGGGGCACGCTGAAGCCCGTGTTTGGTGTATATTTCGACCAACAGTATCAATACACGGTTACCCGCCAAAGCACGGGGACGACGGCTTCACCTTATTCGCAGACGTGGGATGTGGATCCGGCCAGCCCGACCTACTATATTAACCAAAATAATTTTATTCCTGTCTCGACGGTCATTTCGCAGATCGCCAATCCGGTCAGCACCACCTCGCTTGCCTATACGACGGACGAAGCTGTTTACGGTTTACTGAACGGAGCGTTCCTCCATGACCGCCTGGAAGTCACGGGTGGCGCCCGCTATAATCGTTCCAGTGAAATTACGACGAACCTCGTCCCGGGCACCCTTCCTTCGGCGCAATCGCCGGGCTTGAAGGGCATTCACGATCTGACCCCGCAACTGGGCCTCGGCTACAAGGTGACCAAGGCGATCATGCCTTATGTTTCCTATAGCGAGTCCTATACCTTGGCCTCCCAGTCGTCCCTCCGGGTCGCCAGCGTTCCGACCTTTCCCGCGCCTCCGACGACGAGCCGCGGCTTGGATGCCGGTGTCAAGACCGACCTACTCAACGGTCGCGTCTCTTCGACCTTGTCCGTCTATGAGATTCAGCAAAAGAATGCGGTTCTCACTCTGAACGGATTTACGTCAACGGGAGCCACATCCTCGACCGACTTCGAAACCAACGTTCACGCCAAGGGCATTGAGTACGAAATCACCTACTCGATTCTCAATAACTGGCAGATCTATGGCTCGATGGCCGAGGAAGACATTCGGGTCACGAAATTTTCCGATCCCAATTCCCTTGATCAGCCCGGGCTGTATAACGTTCTCCTCGGCGAGCATCCGCAAGGCACGGCCAAGACTCTCGCAAATACGTGGACGCGCTACACCTTTAACAACGGCTCCGCCAAGGGCCTTTGGATCGGCGCCGGTTTCAACTATAACGGCAAGTCCTTGGCCGATAATAGGAATCCCTATTTCTTTATCCCGTCCTATTGGCTTTGGAACAGCGCGGTGGGCTACGATTGGACCTGGGGCAAGGTCGATCTGTCGGCCGCCGTCAACTGGGAGAACATGACCAACGAGACATATACTCCGGCGAACCAAGAAACCGGGCTTCCCGAACGGATATTGCTCTCGGTTTCGGCAAAGTTCTGAGCCGTTATCTGGAGAACAATTTCTTTTTCAAGGAGCCCGCCGATCTGGCGGGCTCCTTTTTTTTGGGGGAATGACTCGGGCCTGAACCAACGATGGAATAAACCTCCGATTTGCCGGCTCTTACCGAACGATGAAATCCGGTCTGCCCGTTCTTCTTCTTGCGCTGGCTGTTTACGCCGGTGCCCAACCCGAAATGAAAAATTCTCCTTCTTCACCCTCTTCGCCCGCCAAAAGCGGGGCCGTCTGTAAAATTGAAGGTGGCAAATCCGCCTGCGGTCTGCCGTCCCACGTCGTCATCGACATGGCCCAGGCCCGGGTCCAACACACCGACGCCGAGTGGAAAAAGCTTCTGTCGCCTGGCCAGTATCGTGTCACCCGGCAGCAAGGCACGGAGCCGCCGTTTCAAAATGAATATTGGGACAACCATGCCGACGGGGTCTATTTTTCCGTGTGCAGCGACACTCCGCTCTTCGACAGTCGCGACAAGTTCGAGAGCGGCACGGGTTGGCCCAGCTTTACAAAGCCCATTGATCCCGCCTTTGTCGGTGCGACGACCGATACGAGCTATGGGATGGAACGGACGGAAGTGCATTGCAACGTCGATGGCGCGCACCTCGGCCACGTTTTCGACGACGGTCCGGCGCCGACGGGTTTGCGCTATTGCATCAACTCGGCGGCTCTCCGGTTTATGCCTCGCGCGCAATATGACGCTTGGGTGGCGCGGCACAGCGGCAGCACCGCGAGAACCGACAAATAATTAGGGTATCCACAAAAGCACAAAGTTGCTTTTAGTTACAGCCATGACTTCATCGCGCCTATAGGCGCGCGGGCGATTTTAGACGGAGGCTTTGCGATTTTCCATCCTGGCTTCATGGCTTCCTTCTTAAGGCCACTCCGATCATTTTATTAGCATGAAACCAGGAAGCCGGGAATCAGACCCTGGTCACTTTCCATCCACTTCGATTACGGCCGCGGAGGCCGCTGGAATGATGACGGTCACGGCGCCTTCTTTGGAGGCGGCCGGCAAGGCCGACCATTTTCCGCTCCAATGTCCGTCTTCTTCGATTTCCGCTCCGCCGATTTTGACGCCGTTGATCGCCGTGATGTCGGCGTTGGGCGCGGACATAAAGATTATTTTGGCGAGGGCTCCGGGGAGGCCGGAGCCGATGACCAGCTTGGCCGAGTGCGCGTTGGCGCCGCTCTCCCTGTTGACAACCGTAAGGCGCAAGGTGCGGCCGGAGGCCAGGGCTCCATAGACGGAAAGATTCAAATGGTCCGGATTGGAGACGATATTGACCGGCACCAGGTGATCCCCGCTCCCAAGGCTGAATAGTTTCAGGCCATATCCTAGCGGCAGAACCTTGATCCCCTTTGGCGAGGAAGTCATGGCGGTGTAGACATTCGGCCTATCCGGGCCCGGCAGGCCCCGGGCCACCTTTTCTCCGGTATGGAAATTGAGTCCGCGCGCGTCGTGCCATGCCCACCAATACAGGTAATCCACGACCCACAACGACGAAGTGAACGTATCGCTTGCGCCGACGGCGCCGCCAAAGGCATAGCTGTTGGTTTCCTCCAAACGGTAGTCGATTCCCTTGGCTTTCACGGCCGGCACAAAGGCGTTGTAAAACTCCTGATAGACTCCATGCAGGTTGGGCGAGAGGAGGAACTGACGCGCCTTGGCGGAATCGGTTATTTTGTCACCGTCCCCCCCAGGATAATAATGCTGGGTCAAGTAAGCCAGATGGTCCCACCCGCCGACGTCGTTGGCGAAGAGCCGGGCGAATTCCACGCCTTGTGGCCGGGTGCTCGGCCCGCAGAACTTGGCGTCCGGCGCGAAGTCTGGCGACGCGATGACCGCGGTGAATTTTTTCCAGTCATCAAGGTAGCCTGAATAGTTCCAAGCCTTGTCCGGCTCGTTTCCCACCGTGAAACAGGAGACGCTCTCCCGATAGTGATCCATGACGTACTTGGCGATTCCACCGGCCGCGGCCGGGGTGCTGCCCTCCATCCGCACGGTGTAGATCACCTTGAGATCGGCGGCTCGGGCAAAGGCGAAAAGACTGTCGATATCGGACGTATCGGGGACGGGAACCGTGGCCCTTTCCGCCGTGTTGCCGCCTACGCGCAGGTGTTTTATCCCCAGCGTCTGGAAGGCGCCGATGAGCGGGCCGTTGGCCGGGCTGAAATAATGTTTCCCCGTCTTCGCGTTGGGGAGGACCATTTTGAGCTCGTAGCTGAGTCCGCAGAAATCGGAAGGCATGGCCCGCCCCGGATGGGCGATGTCGGCTTGCACGACGACCGGCGATTGCGCGCCCAAGCTCGCGGTGAGGAGGCAGAAC
>JBEKQH010000224.1:0-4207 GCA_049519915.1 Opitutaceae bacterium | reverse complement strand
TTCTTGGCTCTTCTTCTCGGTCACCGGCTGCTTCCCCCGGTCACTTGTTACTTGCGCCTGGGCTTTCTTCATTCTCCATTCGGAACTCTGCATTCGGCTTTCAAAATCTGGATATCGGCCGCGCGTCCGCGCACATTACCGGCGGCGATCGCGCCCGTTTTGGCCGGCTCGGCGCTGGCGTGGCGCGAGAACGCCTTCAGGCCGCTGGTGGCGCTAGCCTGTCTTGGCTTTGCGCTGCTGGTGCAAATCGGGACAAATTTTGCCAACGATTATTACGACTTCCTCAAAGGAGCGGATACGGCCGAACGAGTCGGACCCCGCCGCGCGGTGGCTGCGGGGCTCGTCGCACCGGCGGCGATGCGCGTGGCGATGTGGCTCGTATTTGCACTCGCCTTGGCCGTCGGTCTCACGCTGCTCCGTGACGGAGGCTGGCCATTGCTTGTCGTTGGGCTCCTGAGTATTACCTGCGGCTTGGCTTACACCGGCGGCCCATTTCCGCTCGGCTATCACGGGCTGGGGGACGTCTTTGTGTTCGTCTTTTTCGGGCTTGTCGCCGTGGGGGTGACGTTTTTTGTGCAGACCGGCCACCTGAGTCTCGAGGCTTGGCTGGTGGGCGCGGCCATCGGCGCCTTGGCCGTCAATATTCTGGTGGTGAACAATTATCGCGATGCCGAAACCGACGCCCGAGCCGGCAAGCGCACGCTGGTTGTGCGGTTTGGAAAAAGTTTTGCGCGCGCGCAGTTTGCCGCCGCGCACGGCGTGGCGCTTGCGGTGATGCTCGAACTCGCCGAGCGGCTGGCCTTGCGGCCGGCGTTGGCCATACCGGCCGGATTGTTGGCCGCGATATTGGCGGTCGGGCAGATCAGACGCCTGTCACGCGCGCAATCGCCCGCCGAGTTGATCGCCCTGCTCGGCGCGGCCGGCCGCTACGTCGCGGTCTATGCGCTGCTGCTCTCGGTTTGCGTGGCGGTGGGATGAAAAGCTACGAAGTCCATCGCGTACCCCTGCTCGTCCGCTGGCGCAAATTTTTCGGATCAGGCGAGAATGCTGCTAATCCGATGCAGCGGCATGGAGCCGCCTTTCGCTCGATGCCTTCACTCGGCCTTGATTCATTACTTGCACCAGCCAGTCTTGACGGAGACTCAAACGAGTCTCATATTGGACTCGTGAAGACATTCAAGATCAGCGAGGCGAAGAAAAACATGGGACGTGTATTTGCCCGCGCCAAGCGGGGCGAAGTGGTCTTGCTGCGCCACGGCCAGGACCTTATGCAACTCGTCCCCTATGAATCGCCAGAGCCGATTCCGCAAAGGCCGGTCGGCTATTTCCCCGTCAGCGAAGAAGAAAGCGCGCTGATCAACGCCCAGCCGGATGACGAGCCGC
Source organism: Opitutaceae bacterium (assembly GCA_049519915.1). Taxonomy (GTDB): domain Bacteria; phylum Verrucomicrobiota; class Verrucomicrobiia; order Opitutales; family Opitutaceae; genus DASRHD01. The sequence continues at coordinate 2,824 of JBEKQH010000224.1, read as the reverse complement.
CGTCGCCATGAAGCAGTGGGATATCGTTAAGGTGCGCATCAACGAGCATGACCGGGACGAACATCCGGCGGTGGTTATTTCCCGCGATGAGCTATGTTTCGATGACAACACTGAACGGGTTAATGTCCTCTATGGTTCCAAATTACGCCCAGCTATTCCGAGCAGGCCGACGGAGGTCGTCCTCAATGGTGCGGACGGATTGGAGTTCAGCACCCGATTCAATTGCGCGTTTTTCTATACCGTTTCAAAACAGAAAATTAGCCGGACGCTGGGCGAGGTCGCCTACGAGCGCCGTCGACAAATCAGCCGGAAAATCGCGGAGGTCTTCCGGATGAAACTGTGACGGTCGGAGTAGGTAACAAAAGGAGGCCGACAACACTCCGGGATTTTTTGATCAGCGCCCGAGCGAAAATCCGAAAAATAGTCCGTTGCGACCAGTCAGTTCCAAAATGGCCCAGCCATTTTGGTCAAGCAGCGTGGAGGCGAAGGCCGACACACTGCTAGATATTCGCCAGCAACTTTTCTTTGATGGTCGCTTTCGGCAGCAGGCCGACAACCTGTTCCACCAGCTTTCCTCCTTTAAAGAGGAGCATGGTCGGGATGGCGCGGATGCCGTATTCGGCGGCCACCGCGCTGTTTTCGTCCACATTGACTTTGGCAATGGTCACCTTGCCGTCGAGCTCCGTGGCGAGTTCTTCGAGAATTGGCGCGATGGCCTTGCAAGGTCCGCACCAAGGCGCCCAAAAATCCACGAGGACGGGCGCGGTGGTGGAAGCCACGGCGGTTTTGAATGTGCTGTCGGTCAAGTTGGCGATTTTATCGGACATGGTGATGGTTTTAACGTTGTAACTATTCCACATTCGTCAAGCGGCGGGCTTGCGTTCAGCATTCAAGATTCAAAGTTCCCGGTTCACGGTTGAAATCTTGTTACTTGGCCCTTGATACTTGTTACTTGGTTCACCGCGGGGTGGCTTTATCCAGAATTTCCGCGAGTTCTTTCGGCTCGACGGCCACCAGCGGCTTTTTGCGGCGTTTTAGCTCCTCGAAGGTTTTCACCACGGTCTCGGTCATCTTCTCGTGGGTCTCGGCCGAGCCGCCGACAATGGCGAAGTGCTCCCCGGTGGTGATGCGCTTGTGGCCGTCTTCGTTGTCGAGGCCGAGGCCGATAAGGGCGGCGGCCGAGGGACGCCGGCGCTTGGGGGCGGACTTTTTCTTCACGAGGAAACGGTGCTTACCCCTTCCGGTGTTGCAAGTAGGATTTCCTCGGCCGCGCTGCAAACGATGTCGGCAAAGCTTTCGTCCTGCCGCACCCGGAGTTTTCTGAGACGGGTCAGCTCGAGCACGGCGAGGAAGGTGGCGATGAGCGTGCGCAACGAGACTTTCCCTTCGAAGAGTTGAGAAAATAGGAACGTGGGCTGCGTTTGGAGGCGATGGAGAAGCATTTCCATTTGGTCCGCGACGGTGACTTGCTCGTCGTGGATCTGGCCGACGACGAGCTTCTCCGCCAGGCGGCGCAGGACGATGTTGAAGATATTCCACAACTCGATCCGGTCGGCGTGTTTCAGGGGGCGTTCGAGCGAATCGTCCGAGAGGGCCGAGACGAAGCGGGCGAGGAGATTCTGCTTTTCGGTGGCGATCTCGCCCAGGCGGACGGCGGCTTCCTTGAATTTCTTATATTCAAGCAGTTGGTGGACAAGATCCCAGCGCGGATCGATTTCATCCTCCGCCGCTTCGGGATCGACCGCGGCTAGTCCGCGCGGGAGGAGCAGGCGGCTCTTGATTTCCATCAGGGTCGCAGCCATGACGAAAAACTCGCCGGCGACGTCGAGGTCGAGTTCTTGCATGGCCCGGAGGGCGTCGATGTACTGGTGGGTGACCGACTCGATGGGGATGTCGTAGATGTCGATCTCGTTCTTGCGAATGAGAAAGAGCAGCAGGTCGAGCGGGCCCTCGAAGGCCTGGAGCTTGATGCGATAATCGGTATCCGGAATCACGGGGCCATGGTTGAGCTCGCGCGCGGCGCGGCAATTGAAAAATAATCCAGACCCGGAATTTTATCGCGGATGTCACGGATAGAGACGGATGAAAAATTCGGAAGCCAGAAACCCATGCTCCCGGTGGAATTCCTTTTTGCCCGCGGATTGCCCAGCGCGGCGGAGCCGCAACCAAATGTTAAAGCCCTTATTTTTAACGCAAAGACGCAAAGGAGCAGAGAATTTATCGGGAACACAGGAAGCGTAGTGGGACAGAATGAACCGAATGGTGAAAATGAATGGCGCCGCGTGACAATGGGAGAAAGGGATCCGCCATAAGCGGGCTGCGGCCACCGCACCGCTCCGCGGGCTGATCACTTTCTCCCCCGCAGTGTCCTTTGCGGCTCTGCGCCTTTGCGTGAGATTAAAATCTCCGCGGCTCGCGAGGAATTTGAATTATAGCAGTGCGGATGATACGGATGGGACGCAGGAGCCTGCTAGCAGGCGGGATATGGGATGGAGTGCCTTGTCATGCTGAGCATCGCGAAGCATCCAGTGAGATTTCGCTACTAGTTTCGCCTCTGTCCAACTTGATCCTTCACTTCGTTCAGGATGACAAAAGGGAGTTCAGGACGTCGTGAGGGCCAGCCGTTCCACCTTGCCGCAGTCACATCGCTTGTGACACTGGCTTCAGTCTTTCAGCTTTTCAGCCTTTGAACGGGCTCCTTGGGCGTCGGACGTTCGATGTTGGATGTTCAAGGCCAGCTTCAGTCTTTCAGCCTTTGGCCTTGCGGCACGTTACAAACCGCCATTGGTTTTATTTTTACCACCTTATGAGCACTCCCGCAACC
>JBEKQH010000223.1:0-4210 GCA_049519915.1 Opitutaceae bacterium | reverse complement strand
TGCACGACCGCAAAACCTTGGCGGTTCGCCTCGGCACGCCCAATGCCGAACGCATTTTCTATATCCGCTACGCGTTTCTGGCCGGCCTGGGCGTCGACGAGATTTTTGACCTGACCAAGATCGACCCTTGGTTTCTCCACCAACTGCGCGAAATCTTCGAAATGGAACAGGAGCTGAAGAAATTCTCGCTCCCGACGATCGATCCCGGGCTTTTGCGCCGTGCCAAGCAGTACGGATTCTCCGACACGCAGCTGGCGCACCTGCTCAAGGCCGAATTTTCCGCCGTGCGCGCGCACCGCAAACAGGCCGGCATCGGCACGACCTACCGCCTGGTGGACACCTGCGCCGCCGAGTTCGAGGCCTTCACGCCGTATTACTATTCCAGCTATGGGGACGAAAACGAAATCATCCCGTCGAAGAAGAAGAAGATTATGATCCTGGGCGGCGGCCCGAACCGGATCGGCCAGGGCATCGAGTTCGACTATTGCTGTGTGCACGCCAGTTTCGCGCTGCGCGAAATCGGCTACGAGACGGTGATGGTCAACTCGAATCCCGAGACGGTCTCGACCGATTATGATACGAGCGACCGGCTCTACTTTGAGCCCCTGACGCTTGAGGACGTGTTGGAAATTTATCAGCAGGAGGCCTGCGACGGGGTCATCGTCCAATTTGGCGGTCAGACCCCGCTTAATCTGGCCGCGGCGCTGAAGGCCAACGGCGTCAACATCATTGGCACCTCGCCCGAGTCGATCGAGGCGGCGGAGGACCGGAAGCTGTTCGCCGCAATTCTCCACAAGCTTGGCCTCAAGCAGCCGGACAACCGCACCGCGCTCAACGAGGGCGAGTCGGCGGCGTTCGCGCACGAGGTCGGCTATCCGGTGTTGCTGCGCCCGTCTTTCGTGCTCGGCGGCCGCGGCATGTTCATCGTTTACAGCGAGGAAGAGCTGAAGGGCGTGGTGCGCCAGGTGTTCGACGTGATGCCGGGCAAACCCGTGCTCATCGATAAATTTCTCGAAGACGCCATCGAACTCGACGTGGATTGCCTCAGCGACGGGGAGACCTCCGTCATCGGCGGCATGCTGGAACATATCGAGTTCGCCGGCGTGCACTCGGGCGACGCGGCCATGGTCATGCCGCCGCATACGCTCGGCCAGGAAATGCTGGCGACGGTGCGCGCCGCCACGGCCGCGCTCGCGAAAGAACTGCGCGTCGTCGGCCTGATGAACGTCCAGTTCGCGATCAAGGACCACCAGCTTTATGTGCTGGAGGTCAATCCGCGCGCCTCGCGCACGGTGCCGTTCGTGGCCAAGGCCATCGGGGTGCCGCTGGCCAAGCTCGCGGCGAAAGTGATGACCGGAGCGAAGCTCAAGGATCTGGGCTTCACCCGCGAACATCGGCCGAAGCACTGGTGTGTGAAAGAGGCCGTGTTTCCGTTCGTGCGTTTTCCCGGCGCCACGATTATGCTCGGGCCCGAAATGCGTTCGACCGGCGAAGTCATGGGTCTCGACGACGATCTGGGCATCGCTTTCGCCAAGGCCCAGGCGGCGGCCAAACCCGGCTTGCCGACCGGGGGCAATGTCTTTCTCTCGGTCAAAGATGCCGACAAGCCGCGGGCGGTCGACCTGGCACGCCAGCTCGAGGCGCTCGGTTTTACCATCTACTCGACCAGCGGCACCGCGGCCGAGCTCGCGGCCAACGGCGTCAACGTCAAGAAACTCGCCAAGATCAACGAAGGCCGCCCGACGGCCATCGACCTCATCAAGAACGGGCACATTCAGATCGTTATCAATACGCCCGGCGGCATGATCCCGCGGCGCGATGAGAACCAAATCCGTTCGGTCGCCTACGCCTACAACGTCTGCATCATGACCACCATCACGGGCGCCTATGCGGCGCTCAACGGCATCAAGGCGTTGAAACAAAAACGCGTGGGCGTCCGTCCGATCCAGCAATATCGCGGCAATGTGGCCCCATTCTGAGGGGACGGTATGGACGCGCCCGCTACGCTGATTGCCCTTCTGCACGGCCCCGACCAGCCCGGGCTGGTCGCGCGGGTGGCTGGCTGGATTTTCGAGCGCGGCGGCAACATCTTGCATGCCGATCAGCACCGCGACATGCAGGCGGGGATATTTTTTCAGCGGATCGAGTGGGTTCCCTGCTTCGCCCAGGCGCCCTCTATCGCCAAAGCTTCCGCCTTCGCTAAAGCTACGGCGGACAAGTCGCAGGGCGTGTCCGACCGCACGGCCCAAGCCGTGGAGGAGTTTCGGGCCTTTGCCGCCACCCTCGGCATGGAAGCGCGCGTGGCGTCGTCGTCGCGCCGCCCGCGGGTCGCAATTTTTGTTTCCAAGGCCGACCATTGCTTTCACGACCTGGTGTTGCGCGGCCAAGCCGGCGAATTCAATGGCGAGTTTGCGCTCGTCATTTCCAACCACCCCGATTTGGCCGGAATTGCGGAAGGCTACCGTTTGCCGTTCCATCACGTGGCGGTGCCGGCCGGAAGGGGAGCGGAGGCGGAATCGATCCAGCTCGAGCTTCTCCGGCGCAACGATATCGAGCTGGTCGTTCTGGCGCGTTATATGCAGGTGCTTTCCGGCGAGTTTCTCGACGCTTTTGCCCGGCCGGTGATCAACATTCACCATTCGTTCCTGCCGGCCTTCGCCGGCGGCCGGCCCTATCACCAGGCCTACGCGCGCGGCGTAAAGATCATTGGAGCCACGGCGCACTATGCGACGCGCGACCTCGATGACGGACCGATCATCCAGCAGGATGTCGCCGCGGTGACCCACCGCCATAATGTCGATGATCTTGTCCGCAAAGGGCGCGATCTCGAAAAGCGGGTTCTGGCCCAGGCGGTGCGTTGGCACCTCGACAACCGCATTCTGGTCTATGGCCGCAAAACCGTGGTCTTCGATTAATAGGCGATCCCGACCGCGGATTTGAACTGCGAAATCCGTCTGCTCCCTCTGCGGTTCGATTGCAGGGAGAGAGAACGAGAACGATTAGGAGAAAGAGCGAAGGCCCGCCAATCAGCGGTTTACAAAAGTTCAAGCCGGGCGCGGCTCACGGTCAATTTTGAGATAGCTTCCCGCGCCGGCTTTTGCTTTGGTGGTCGTTTACGAAAAAAGATTCCGCCCCATGACCACACCCGCCGACACCAAACCTGCGCCACCCGCCGTTGTCAGTTACGAAGAAAAGCTGCACAGCTTCTGGAAGAAAAATCGCGGCGGAATTTTTGCCGTATGCGCCATCGTGATTCTGGCCATCCTGGCCAAGGGCGGCTGGGAGATTTTCAACGAGCAGCGCGAGAAAAACGTCGAGTCCGCCTACGCGGCCGCCACCACCCCGGAAAGCCTGCACGATTTTGCCCACAATTACCAGGGACACAAGCTGGCCGGCGTGGCCTCCTTGCGCCTCGCGGACGACGAGTATGCCGCGGGCAAATACACCGAAGCGACGGCCGATTATGAACATGCCGCGGAGGCGCTGGCCGGCACGCCGTTCGCCGGCCGTATTCAGTTGGGCGAAGCCATCTGCAAAATCGAGGCCGGCCGCGCGGCGGACGGCGAAGCCCAGCTCAGGCAGCTGGCGACCGATCTCACTCAGCTCGCGGCGGTGCGGGCGGAAGCGGCTTATGATTTGGCCAGCGAAGCCGCCAATGCCGGACGGGCCGACGAGGCCCGGCAATATATCGCCCAGGTGGAGCAGATCGATCAGACCGGGATCTGGGCCCAGCGCGCCGTCGGGTTGCAAAGGAATTTGGCGCCGGAAGCCGGGCCGGGCAAATAGGGTTTTCATATTTTCCGCAACTGCGTCCTCCTTCGCCCGCCGGCCTATGGAAGGCAGGCATGGTCGTTTCGAGGAAAGCCCGCCTTCGTTTCACTTCGTCGTGGCAGCCTTCGCTCTTTCTGGCCACCGGCTGGCCAAGCCGTAGCTCAAAGAGCACATGTCCTGCTTCGCTCTTCGATGTTCCTCCTTCGCCCGTTGGGCTACGGAGTGCCAGCATCGCATTGCGATGCTGGTCGGGGCGGAGAGATTCGAACTCTCGACCTCCTGGTCCCAAACCAGGCGCTCTACCAGGCTAAGCTACACCCCGTGTGCGAACGTGCAGCCTCATGCATTTGCTCCGGCTGTCAACCTGTACGTCTCGGTTGTTTCCGTGCAATCTCTGCTTGCCATGCCCGCGAATCGGGCTACGCTCACCGACTTACAA
>JBEKQH010000222.1:0-7652 GCA_049519915.1 Opitutaceae bacterium | reverse complement strand
GACCTCCCTTTCCTCGCCTGATTTTCCATGCGCCTATTGCGAGGGCGAAGACGGATCCCTGTACGTGGGCACATGGCAGCGGGGGTTGTTCAAATTGAAGGACGGGCAGATCACGGCGATAAACCGCAGCACGGGTTTGCCCGCCAATGATGTGCGGGCGGTGTTTGTCGATAAAGAAGGTGTCCTCTGGGCGGGAATACGGGACTTCGGCTTGGCCGCGCTCATCGGAGGCCGGTGGTGCAGTTCCGAGGAAATTAACGACCTGGTCTCAAATCATGTCTCCGCCATCGAGGAAGATGAACAGGGATGGCTTTGGCTGGGCGGATCTTCCGGGATCATGCGGGTGAAAAGAGACGAACTTCTCGCGACCTTTTGCCAAAAAGGCCCGGCGCCAAAAGTCTACTTGATCGGTTCGGGAGACAGCGAGCATCTCACCTCAGTTTGGTCGGGCGGGCAGCCGGCGGTATGGAAGGCCAAAGGGGGCACGCTGTTGTTTGCCACCTACCGAGGCATGTTTGCCGTCAATCCGCGGGCCGTCTCTATCAATAAAATCGTTCCTCCCGTGCATATTGAAAAGGTGTCGCTTGACCGCCGGGTCGCAAATGCGGAGGACAAAATGACGGTGCCGGCCGGCACGCGAGAGATCAGCATCGAATACACGGCCTTGAGTTTCACGGAACCGGGGCAGGTGTTTTTTAGGTATAAACTCGACGGTTACGATCCGGATTGGGTCGAGGCGGGAAAACGGAGGACGGCTTTCTACGACAATCTGCCGCCGGGGAATTATACTTTTCATGTCATCGCTTGCAACAACGACGGCGTATGGAACGACACCGGAGCAAGCTTGGGCCTGGTCCAGAAGCCGTGGTTTTATGAGACCTGGTGGTTCGTCCTGGCCGCGGCGACCGGACTGGCGGCCGCCTGGTTCGCCATGGTCCGTTGGCGCACGGTGAAGCTGCGTTGGCAAAACGAAAATCTGGAAAAGAAGATCGCGGAACGCACCTGCGAACTGGCCAAATCCAAAGAGCAGGCGGAGACGGCCCGCGAACAGGCGGAAGCGGCCAGAAAACAGGCCGAAACCGCCCGGGAACAAGCGGAGGCGGCGACCAAGGCCAAGAGTATTTTCCTGGCCAATATGAGCCACGAGATTCGCACCCCCTTAAACGGAGTCATCGGCATGACCGGACTGTTGCTGGATACGCCCCTCAACGAAGAGCAAAAAGACTACGCCGATACCGTGAAAAAATCCGGGGAAACCCTGCTTTCCGTCATCAACGATATCCTGGTCTTTTCCAAAATCGAAGCCGGCAAACTCGATCTGGAACGCGCCGACTTCTCGCCGGGTAACGCGGTGGAAGACGTTTTAGAGATACTGTCCGAAGCCGCCCAACGGAAACATATCGAACTGGCCTGCTGGATCGACGACGATGTGCCGGCCGAGGTGGTGGGGGATGTCGGGCGGTTCCGCCAGATTCTCATCAATCTGGTCAATAATGCCATCAAGTTTACCGATGAGGGCGAAGTCTTCGTCAAGACGTCGGTGGCGAAAATAGAACCTGAGAGCGTGCGCTTGCGCGTGGAGGTCAGCGACACCGGCGTGGGCATGGGACCGGAGGCGAAAAAAAAGCTTTTCCAATCGTTCACCCAGGTCGACGATTCGGCCGCAAGGCGCTATGGCGGCACCGGATTGGGCCTGGCGATCTCCAAACAACTGGTCGATCTCATGGGCGGCTCCATCGACGTCGAAAGCGAGCCGGGCCGGGGATCGAAATTTTGGTTTACGGCCTGCTTTGGCGCCAGTTCCCAGCCCGCTCCGCGACGGCCGCAAGATATCGAATTTGGCGGCAAGCGCGTGCTGATTGTGGACGATAATCTGACTAACCGGAGGGTCTTGTCCCACTTGCTTCATGGCTGGGGGGTGTTGACCGAAGAGGCGTCCGGCGGTGCAGAAGCGTTGCCATGTCTCCGCAACGCTGCGCAGGCGGGGAAGGTTTTCGATCTCGCGATTCTCGATTATCAAATGCCGGAAATGAACGGGATCGAGCTCGCCGGTCGTATCCGGGCCGATCGAGCCATGCAAAAGACGCCTCTGCTCCTTTTGAGTTCGGCGCTGGACCGGGATCATCGTGAGCCCATCAAGCAATTGAACTTTTGCGCCGCTTTTCAAAAGCCCGTCCGGCAAGCCACCTTGAAGCGGGCTTTGCAACGGCTTTGGGCCCCGACGGGGGACATTTCCCCGAACAATGAGGAAATCACGTCCGCTCCCGCCACCTATAAGACCGGTTCCGTGGCCCGCATTCTGATCGCGGAAGACAATATTGTGAACCAGACGTTGGCCAAACGGATGATTGAAAAACTCGGCCACAAAGCGGATGTGGTCGCCAATGGAAGTGAAGCGGTCGACGCCATTTCGCTGATCGAATACGATTTGGTTTTGATGGACTGTCAGATGCCGGAAATGGATGGCTATCAAGCCACCCGGAAGATTCGCCAAAGCGAAAAAGAAGGAGCCCATCTTCCGATCGTAGCGATGACGGCCAATATCCTGGACGGCGAAAAAAATCGCTGCCTGGCCGCGGGCATGGATGACTACGTGACCAAGCCCATTAGTATCCAAGATCTGAAGATCGTGATCGAGCGCGTGGTCCGCAACGCCAGAGCGCCGCAGAAGTGAAATAGCCGAGAAGTTTGCCTGTTTCGCCGTTGTAACACGCATTGGCACATGATCGTTGCCGGATAGTTACGCGGCCGGTTTGGCCGTGACGCTGACCGCCTTTATTGTCGGCGGTATGAAAACCAAGATCCTAGCTACACTGGTCTTTTCCGCTGTTTTTCTGTCCAACTCCGCCTCGCTTCTAGCTCAAACGCAGGTGGCGCTTCCTTCCTTCACCCCCCCCGCGGGTTACTACCCCTCCAATCCGTTGCCGGTCACAATCAGCACGACAACGCCCGGCGCCTCGATCCGCTACACGTTGAACGGAACTACGCCGACGGAGTCTGATGGCACCCTTTACACCGGTCCTGTGAATATTACCACTCCGTATACCGTGTTGACCGCGGTTGCATATGAAGCTGGATATGAAGACAGCGGCATCAACGTTGGGCAATTCATTGTGCCGGCGCAGACGATGCCGCCAATCTTCAGCCCTCAAGCTGGCGCCTATACAAGCACCCAATATGTGGCCATCACGTCGCCATCGCTCGGAACTCCGCCGATTTACTACACGACCGACGGGAGCACTCCGACCGCCACCCATGGCACGCTTTATTCCAACCTCGTGCCAATCGGCTCTTCCTTGACGCTGCAAGCCATAACGGGGGATGGGAACAGCTATGCCTACAGTTCGGTGACCAGCGGAATTTACAGCATCAATGGCAATCCCGTCGCCCTTGCGCCAAGTTTTAGCCCGCCGGGCGGCAATTATTCGGGCGCGCAATCATTATCAACGGCCTGCCGTTGCCCAACGGGGTGCCGGTATCCATCGATACGAGCTGCGAGCTGAGCGCCATCGCCTATGCGATTGGGATGAGCGATAGCCCGGTTACCAGCGCCACTTATATCATCAGCAATCGGCGATTGGCTATGGCGCCGACGTTCACGCCGGGCGGCGGCACATACACAAGTGCCCAGGTGGTTGCAATTCATACCACAAGCCCCGGGGCCAAGATTGCGTACACGACGGACGGAAGTATCCCGACCGCGAATGGCTTCGCTGTCACCAACGGGACCTCGGTGCCCAACGGCAGCACGGTTGGGGTGAGTACCAACACTACGCTGAACGCCATTGCCCTGGTCCCCCTCACTTATGGCTTGGACAGTCCGAACAGCGCCGCGGTTTACAGCATTCTCGGCTCGCCGTTGCCTGCGCCGGTTTTCAATCCGCCCACTTTTGACGGTTATTCCCCGATACGTGTTTTCGTCACCGATACGGAACCTGGTGTTACCATCCGCTACACCACCGACACCAGCACTCCGACCGAGACCAACGGCACAATTTATAACGGCGACTGGGTCGTTCTCAATTTCTCCTGCGTTTTGGAAGCCATCGCTTACGAGAGCGGCTACGCCGATAGTGCGGTCGCTATCGCGAACTATCCGCTCGCGGAGCCGGTCCGTGGCATTGCGCCCATGTTTAGCCCCCTGGCGGGCACCTATGTCGGCCCGCAAACGGTGACCCTGACCGACTACCTTACCGATTATGGCGGTCTCATTGTTTACACGACCAATGGCACCACGCCGGCCGAAAGCTGGGGCACCATTACGAATGGCATGGTTTCCAGCGGACCGATCACCATCAATGTTTCAACCACAACGACGATTAATGCTTTTTGCTTCGGTGCGACGGGCTTCGCGGACAGCGGAGTGATCAGCAATCTTTATACGATCGACCTGCCTCCGCCCGTGCCGACCACCCTGCGAGTCCGCGGATCGGATTCCGTTCGTCGGGCGGACTCGCTCAGCCAGCCTAGTAGGTAAAAAAACGGGACGCGGCGCATCACCCTTCTTTGCGGCCGCCTTGTGGCGATTTCAAAACTGAAGCGCCCGTCACGGGACGTGACGGGCGCGAGCCTTAAACCCAAGGCGGGAAACCCGCCTTGGCCAACGAGGTGTTTATCAATCGATGGTGTAAGTGGCCGAGGTCACGGCGCTGGTCACGCCGTTGTCGATAGCAATAGCTTTCACGGTCGTGGTGCTCTTGAATTCAATCGTGCTATTGGGAACCGGCGTGCTGCTGGACGTCGGGGTCGAGCCATTCGTCGTGTAGTAGAGCGAAGCGTTGCTGTCTGTATCCTTGATGCGGACGTGCACTTCGCCGCTGTAGGTCCCAGTTGGCTCGCTGAAGGTCGGTGCCGGCTCGGAACCGCCGGTGGTGTTGATCGTAAAGTTGGCCGAAGCGATGTTGCTGTCGGTGTCGCCGCTCTTGTAAGCGATCGCCCGGAGCGTTGTGCTGCTGCCGATGCTGATCGAACCGGAGTAGATCGCGCCGTTGCTCTCGCTCGGGGCGCTGCCGTCCGTTGTGTAGCGAATGGCCGAGCCGCCGGTGCTATCGGCGATGGTTACCGTCACCGCGCCGGTGAAGCTGCCGCCGTTCGGGTTAATGGTCGGAGTGGCGACCTGCGTTGGCGGGGGAACGCTGCTAATGGTGTAGGTAGCGGAGGCGACGTTGGAGTTGGTGTCGCCGCTCTTGGCGCCGATCGCTTCAATCGTCGTGGTGCTGCTGACCGAAATCGGGCCGCTATATACGGTCGAAGAGGTCGTGGGCGTGGTGCCATTCGTCGTGTAATAGAGGGTCGCACCGCTGGTAGAGTCGCTGATGGTCACCGTCACCGCGCTGGTGTAAGTGCCGACGGCCGGACTGAAGGCCGGGGTGGCCACTTGCGTCGGCGGGGGGGCGCTGATGGTATAGGTGGCAGAGGCGACGTTGCTGTTGGTATCTCCGCTCGCGGCGCCCATGGCTTCAATCGTCACGGTGCTGCTGACCGAGATCGGGCCGCTATACACGGTCGAAGAGGTCGTGGGCGTGGTGCCGTTCGTCGTGTAGTAGAGCGTCGCGCCGCTGGTCGAATCGCTGATGGACACGCTCTGCGGGCTGGTGTAGGTGCCACCGGCCGGACTAAAGGCCGGCGTCGCTACCGTCGGATTCCCATTTCCATTCGGAGGGTTGCCGCCGCTCCACGATTGGACATCGACCCATTGGTAAGTGGCGGGACCGCTGCCGGACTCCTGGGCATACGCGCCGAACTTGTTGTAATGCACGCCCGCATTGGGAGTCTCCGAGCCGACCAACGAGCCGTTTACATAGATGTAGATCTCCGAGCCCGGGATATAAATCGTATTGAGCTGAAATTGCACGCCGACCTGGAGCGACGCGAGGTAGGCCTCGCCCTGCAAGAAATTATTGAGCATAAGTCCGCCGACGGGGCCTTCCTTCACGTAGCTAGGTTTCCACATGATATCCAAGATAAGATCGGGGGTGGACGGCGGCGGACCGAAGACCTGGTGACAGGCGATCTTGTTGGATGAGGAAGGAAGCGAATTGATCGTGCACAAACCCTGCCATTGGTTAGTGGTCGTATCCGGGAGATTGTTGCCGCGTTGTTCCGCCCGACCGTGGCCGCTCGGAAGCGAAAAGGAATATCCTCCGGCGATCGCCGTAATGGCGCAGCCGGTTGACGTTTGAGGTATATAAATTTCGTTGTCGGGGGTCCAGCCAGTGCCGAGCTGGGCCCGGGCTGACCATGACAAGCCGCAAAGCAAAGTGAATGCGGCGAATAGTTTGAGATAACGACGTTCGTTTTTCATGTTACTAACGTGGGGTTGAATTTCCGCTCGGCATGCGAAGCATGCTCCGGGGTGGGGGATGGCAGATAAAGGTCGATTTTATGCACGCAAACGGCGCAAAATAAAATCAATTTGCGTTTTTATCGTTAAACCGGGTAAGCGGCTGGCAAACGAACCCGGTTTCTAACGACGAGATGCCGATTACGTTACTTCTGAATCTAATTCTAGAAACCTGAGATTCCTCATTTCCCTCGGAATGACAGACGGCGGATTACGGATAATCCGCCCTACCTCGAAATTATGAATTCGAAACGCGACCGGGACGAGATCCTTGGCCGCCAGGCGAGAAATCTCGCCGGGATCGCGGTCGCCGGGGAGTTGCCGATAATCAAGACATGGCGCCGTATGGCTATGGCCCCTACTGCGTTTTTGGCTGATCGGTTGTTTTCACGACGGCGCCGGCATAAACCAGCATTTGTTTCACGTCATCGGCATGGGCGCCATTTGGAACCAGCTCCAAATACTTTTGCAGCGCGACAATGGCCGCCGCCGGAACGACGGCCTTTCCGCCGGCATCGACCGTCGCATTCCCAAACAGACACGAGCCTTTGATAAAATACGCGTCTGCCTTCGTCGGATCAAGTGCGATGCATTTGTCGGCCGCGGCAACCGCGTCCTCCATCTTGCCGGTATTGTATTCGGTGGCGCAAATGTTGAACCAAGCCGTGGCCGGATGGGGATCGAATGCGGCGGCGCGTTCATAGCAGGCGATAGCCTCTTTGTTCTTTTTCAACTTGAGCCAGGCGTTCCCTTCCGACGTAAGCGCGATGCCCATCGTTTTCTTGAGCCCCGGGAAATCCCGTCCGCCATTGCGAAAAACCTGGGCCAGCCCAAGACATTTTTCATACCCAGCGATGGCGTCCTCATACTTGCCTAAATTTAGATACGCTGTGCCGAGCAATTGATAATACCCGGGCTCGGCGGCGGGATAGCCCGCGTCATTAGGATACGCCGTGGCCTGTTTGGCATTTGCCACCAGCAACTTCTTTACGAGATCCACTGTCTTCGGCCAGTCCTTGGCCAGCATGGTGGCGTTGGTCTGCGCGATCAGGCCGTTCAGCTCTGTATTGGTGGCATTTTTGACTTTGAGTGCCTCGATCTGATCCTTGGTCAACGGAGGCGCCGACGGCGCCTGGGCCGAAATCGATCCCACCAGAAACAGGCCGGTCAAAATAAATCTCCATGCTTTCATCAGGGCTAAAAACAAATCCATGCGGTATTCTGATTTTTCTCAGGAAAGTGCGCGAGCGTTTTCTCGATCGGTTGCCTCCGGCCGACCCGCTCAGATCTTGCCCCCGAAATGTAACCT
>JBEKQH010000221.1:0-4232 GCA_049519915.1 Opitutaceae bacterium | reverse complement strand
GGCTTGCGCCTGGCCTTCGCGGATCAGGGCCCACTCGGCGCCATCCTTGCTTTTGGGATACTTGTAGCCGGCAAGTTGAACGAAATAAAACGGCAAATCGCCTTGCCCAAAATGCGCGCGCCAGGCGGTGATCAGGGCGGCAAAGAGCGCATGATATTCGGGCGCGTGGGGCGCGTTGGTTTCGCCTTGGTACCAAAGCACGCCGCGCACGGCGTAGGGTAGGAGCGGGCTGATCATGCCGTTGAAGAGGCCGGTGGGCGTCCATGGGTCGCTGGGGCCGTGCGGCGGCCTCGGTTTGTCTTCGGGAAAATTTTTTCCGGCGGCCTTGGCTGCGTCCGCGGATTTTTTCCAGGCGGCCAAGTCTTCGTCATAGCGTTCCTTGGCGGCGGGATAATCGGCGAGACACTTTTGCCAACGTTCACCTGCGACCGCAAAGGCCGGATCGCCGCCCAGCGCCAGCGGGCTCATCCACGATTCGATCGGCGTGCCCCCCCACGTGCTGTTGATCAAGCCGACGGGCACGTGGAGTTTCTCATAGATATCGCGGGCGAAAAAATATCCGACGGCGGTGAATTCGCCGACCGTGGCGGGTGAACACACCGCCCAGGAGCCGTCCATGGCGTCGGTCGGCGTGTCGGATTCGGCGGGCTTGACCTTGAAGTGTCGGATGAGCGGATAGTGAGCGGCGGCGACTTCCTCCGCGGCGTTGGCCACCCGAAAGGCGTCCTTCACCGGACTGTCGACGCAGAACTCCATGTTCGATTGGCCGGAGCAAAGCCAGACTTCGCCGACCAGCACGTCGTGCGCCGCGAATTTATTTTTGCCGGTGACGGTGAGGTCGGCCGGCTCGGCGGACATGGGTAGCGCATCAAGGTAAACGATCCACCGGCCGTCGGCCCCCGCCGTGGTTCCTACGACCTGGCCGTGAAAGGTGACGATCACGGTCTCGCCGGCGTCGGCTCGGCCCCAGATTGGAACCGGCTTCCCGCACTGAAGCACGGCATGGTCGGCGAAAATCGGCGCCAGCGAAACGTCGGCGCGGCTGAAAGCGGCGAAAAGGAAGAAAAGCAGGAGGGCGAGCGAACGGAGGCGATACATGAAAAAACTCCAAGTCCCAAACGCCAAATCACAAAGAAAAGAAGACGGAATTGCAAATGGCGAACAGACCAAGTCTCGGGTGACAAGGGGCAAGTGACAAGAACTGGCCTGAATGACGAGGGGCGAAGCCACTACGGCGAACCGCTCCAAACACCCCGAAGAACTTTAACCGCAGATGGACGCGGATGGTTGAAGCAGGAAACCCGGAATCCCAGAACGGAGCGGACACGGATCTTTTACACCAAGGTCGCAAAGGGCACCAAGCGACTGGTATAATCTAGCACCAAATTTCCAACCGGGTGCTGTTCTTGCGTTTGGTGGTGGAATTCCAACGGCTCTTCGTGCTACTTTGCGACCTTGGTGTAAAAGAGATTGGAATGCCTGGTGTTTAATCCGCGCTCATCCGCGGTAAAAAAGATCGTAACTCCTCCGTTCCTGGTTTCCGGGGTTCCTGCTTAAACCTATCCGAATCTGCGTCTATTCGCGTTGATCTGCGGTTAAAAAACTTTCTGGGGATCGATCTCTGCGATCTTCGTGTAAAAACGGATCGAGATGGATCGGACCAATGACCAATTACTAACGGGGCTCACGATTTAAAAACGCGTGCAGTTCTGCAGCGAGCTTGGGTCCGAAGCCTTCGACGTCCCGGATCTCCGCCGCGCTGGCGGCGCGCAAACGTTCGATGCTGCCGAAGTGCTCCATCAGCGCGGCGTGGCGCACGCGGCCCAGGCCGGAAAAATCGTCGAGCACGCTTTCGCGGATCTTTTTCGAGCGCAGATCGGCATTGTAGGTGTTGGCGAAGCGGTGGGCTTCGTCGCGCAGGCGTTGCAGCAATTGCAGCCCGGGATGGTTGAGCGCCAGATTGAGCGGCGGCCGTTCGTCCGGGAAGAGGATCGTTTCGCGTTTTTTCGCAAGGCCGATGAGCGGCGGCGGGTCGAGCCCAAGGGCGACGAACGCTTTGAGCGCCGCGCCGACTTGGCCGCGGCCGCCGTCGACAACGAGCAAGTTCGGAAAACGTTTCCCTTCGTCCTGCAGGCGTCGGTAGCGGCGGCCGACGACTTCCTCCATGGCGCGAAAATCGTCGTTGCCGATAAAGCTTTTGATCTGGAAGCGACGATATTGGTCCTTGTCGGGCTGGCCTCCGGTAAAACGCACCATCGAGGCGACGACGAACGTGCCCGAAATATGCGAGATGTCGAAGCACTCGATCGTGTTCGGGGGCGCCGGCAGACGGAGCGCCGAGGCCAGGGTCGTGAGCGCCGTCGAACGATCGTCGCCCGCGCGGGGCCACGCCGGCGCCCGTTCGAACTTGCGCGTCTTTTCGAGCGTCTTTTCGAGGGCGAAGATAACGTCGCGCAGTTCGGCGGCTTTCTCAAACGCGTGACTTTCAGCCGCGGCTTGCATCTCGCCGCGGAGAGAATCGAGCCACTCGCGCGATTTGCCTTCGAGGAAGGCGCAAGCCGTCTCGACCCGTTGACGGTAGTCTTCGGTGGTGACGAGATTGGGAAAACCGTAGAGTTCCTGGCGCACGTCGTCGTAGAGCCGCCAGGTGCCATCGGGCAGCTTTTGCGGGCGCGCGTCGCCGAGCAGGATGCCCGACTGGCGGCGCATCTGCGCGAGCGTCTTGCGCAGCAGGTCGCCGTGGACGAACGGACCGAAGTAGCGCGAACGATCGTATTTCTTGATCCGGGTGAGCCGGAAACGCGGCAGTTCTTCGGCCGGGTCGACGCGAACCAGAAGGAAACGTTTATCGTCTGTGAAGTCGGTGTTATATTTCGGTTTCCACCGTTTGATCAGGTTGCTTTCGAGCAGCAGCGCCTCCGGTTCGGACTTCACTTCAATGGTGTCGAAATCCGCGATCATGGAGACGAGCGCCCGGATTTTCGGGTGCAGCGTCTGCCGGCGCGACGGCTGGAAGTAGGACGAGACGCGTTTTCTCAAACTATTGGCTTTGCCGACATAGAGGATGCGGCCGAGCCGGTCCTTCATCAGGTAGACCCCGGGGTGTTCGGGCAGACGGCGGACCTTTGCTTTGAGGTTAACTGACTCGGAGGCTGGCATTTTTATCGGATTAGCCTAACTTCCCTCCCGGCTTCCCGCAAATATGCTTTCTGCACGCCAGGCTTCGTTTGCCCCCCAACGCTTCGAGCTGCTCACGCTGGGCGATGAGCTGCTGCTCGGCCTCACCGCCAACGGCCATCTCGAATTCATCGGCGCCCAGCTTAGCCGCCGCGGCGTGACGCTCCTGCGCAACGTCACGCTGACCGACGATGCCGCCGCCATCACCGAACAATTTCGCGAGAGCTGGGCCCGGAGCGATGTGGTCATCACCACGGGAGGACTTGGGCCGACCTGCGACGATCGCACGCGCGAATCGGTGGCCGAGGTGCTCGGGCAAAAACTCGTTTTCGATCCGGCCATTGAGCAAGCCATTATTGAGCGCTTCGCAAAATTTGGCCGGAAAATGACGCCGAACAACTTGAAGCAGGCCCAGCGCCCCGAGCGGGCCCAGGTGTTGGCCAACGCCAACGGCACCGCGCCCGGCCTCTGGATCGAACAGGACGGCAAGATCGTTTGCCTGCTGCCCGGGCCGCCCAATGAAATGCAGCCGATGTTCACCGAACAGGTGCTGCCGCGTCTCGCCCAGCGCGGATTGCTTCTTGAACGCGAGGCCTATGTGCAAATTCGGACCGCGGGCATAGGCGAAAGTGCGCTGGAGACGAAGCTGCAGCCCATTTTTGAACGCCACGGGGAGGCCCTCGGCATCGCTTTTTGCGCGCACGTGGGCCACGTCGATTGCCGGTTGGGCTCGCCCGCGGGGAAACTTTCATTTGATGAACTACAAGCTGTCGCCGACGATTGTGCGCGGCTTTTGCGGGAGGATTTCGTGTGTTTTGGCCACGACTCGCTGGGAAAAGTCTGCGCCGATCTCCTCCGTGCCCAGGAAAAGACCCTGGCCGTGGCCGAAGCGGCGACCGGCGGCCTGCTGGCGAACGCTTTCACCGACATTTGTGGCGCCGCGAAGTTTTTTGCCGGGGGCTGCGTCTGCTGTTCGAACGACGCGAAGACGCAGTTGCTCGACGTGCCCGAGTGTCTCCTTCAGCAGCACGGGGCGGTCAGCGCCGAAATCGCCG
>JBEKQH010000220.1:0-4246 GCA_049519915.1 Opitutaceae bacterium | reverse complement strand
ATCGATGTCGAACGATCAGTTTAGACTGATTTCGACAATCCTGCATCAAACGCAGGTCATCGCGGTGCGGTGCAACTCTCCTTTGCGAAGGTATCGCACCACACCGCATTTTGACCGCTATCTCTTGTTTGCCAGGACCGTGGCTTCGACAGCGGAGCCCAGTCGTTTAGCCACTTCGGCTTCATGGCCCGTCCGCGGCACCCCGCGTCCGCCGCCTGATTCCGGATTCCAGATCTCCGAAAGAAAGTACTCATTTCCGTAGCGGTGGAAGGTCAATCGGGGACTGCCGCCTGATTCGGCGCCGCCGACGCCGACTGTCGTGACAATCGCGTTGGCGGGCTTACCGTCAAGCCGGCGAACCAGAACCACGACGCCTTGCTCATGGATCTCGTAGTCGCCAGCCGGCAGTGATGCTTGTCCGACAGTTAAATCGAACGGGATCGTCGCCCGCAAGTCGACGGTCTGCGCGTGCAGACCGACACCGGCCAGAGCGCCAAATAGGGTAATAGCTGCTAACTGTTTAAGACTCTTCATATCGTTCTCCTTTTTTCTCCGGCTCCCATGAGCCGGGCTGCTTACTGTCGCAGTGGATAGCGTCTATTCATGGAAAACTCCGCCGTTATGCACCCTTTCGGCTCAATTTGTCATATTTCTTTCCATCATTCTTGCTAGCTTTTTTGATAGCTTTGCCAAGGTTGGTTATGGTACTATCTGGCACATCTGTGATCCCCGTGGACAATCCCGAGGGCGAAATCACACTGCTTCTGCGCCAATGGCGGGAAGGCAGCCCCGACGCAGAGAACAAGCTCTTCGCGCTGGTGCTCCCCAACCTGCGCAGGCTGGCTCACTACCTGATGCAGCGGGAGCGCAGGGATCACTCCATGCAGGCCACCGAACTCGTCGACCAGATATATTTCCGAATGGTTGCCGCCAGGGACCGGGATTGGCGGAGCCGGCAGCATTTCTTCGCTATAGCGGCAAGAGCGATGCGAAGGTATCTGATCGATCACGCGCGAGGGAGGCCTGCCGCGGAGTTTGTGGCATTGGAGGGGCTTGAAAAGTACCTTTCAGCCGGCAGTAAGCGGATGGATCTGGCTATCACGGTGGACCGGCTTCTGGATGAGCTGGCGAAAACGCATCCGGAATGGTGCGCACTCGTGGAAATGAAGTTTTTCCTCGGCCTTACCGACGATGAGGCGGCCGAGGCCCTGGGCGTAAAGCTCCGAACCATGCAACGAATGTGGAGCGATGCGCGCAGATGGCTGTTCACGCGCATCGAGCCCCCGGAGTCCTCTGATGGCAAAGACGCAGAATGACGAGATAGTCATGGGTCTGGTGGAACTGGCGGAGAGCCAGCCGCCGGACCTCCGCGAAGCTTGCCTGCGCACCGCCTGCGGAGCCGACGGCGAATTGTTCCGCGAGGCGTGGGAATACGTGCAGTGGAATGATCGCATGCGGGACTTCCTGCTGGATCCCCTCTGTTCCAAGTTACAGGAACGCCCGCCCGGTCCCGCCGAAGCAGCGGATGACAACGCCACCAGAACCATGGTGGACCCGCCCGCTTCCGAGGAGTATCTGTTCTTTCCTGGGGATTTGCTGCTGAGCCGCTTCCGGATCGTGCGTGAAGTGGCTCGGGGCGGAATGGGCATTGTCTACGAGGCCCGCGACGAAAAGCTGGGACGCCGCATTGCGCTGAAGTGCGCCAGAAGCGGATTCCACAAGCGCCTTCCGCCGGAGGTCCGCCACGCGAGCGAAATCGCCCACCCCAATGTTTGCAGGATCTTCGAGATCCACACTGCGATGACTGCGCAGGGAGAGATCGATTTTCTCACCATGGAGTTTGTGGATGGCGAGACTCTGCGTGCCCGTCTCAGCCACGGACCAATGCCGGAAGCCGAGGCCCTTGCCATCGGGCGGCAGATTTGCGCGGGAGTGGCCGAAGCCCATCGCAAGGGCGTGGTGCACGGTGACCTGAAAAGCAGCAACGTGATCCTCGCCCGTGACGCGAACGGAAATGTCCGCGCAGTGGTCACCGATTTCGGGCTGGCGCGTGGGCCCCTTGGCCCGGCCAGCGAGATTGCAGGGGGTGTGGCAGGCGCCAGCGAGGCGGGGGGAACGCCGGGTTACATGGCGCCGGAGCTCCTAAGAGGTGAAAAGCCATCGGTCGCATCGGACGTGTATGCGCTGGGGGTGACGCTGTACGAACTTGTCGCGAACCGTCGCCCCTACCCGTCGGAACTCCCGTCGCAGCACCGGATCGGACAGCCGCCGCCCCCATTGCGCCATAAGTGGAATCCGATCCTGCAACGGTGTCTCGATCCAGACCCGTCCAGGCGCTTTCGGGACGCGGGAGAAGTGGCGGCGGTGATCGAACCGGCGCCTTGGCGGCGATGGTGGATGGCAGCCGCAGCCGCGATTGTCCTTGCCGCGGCGGCCTCCGGTATCGTGACCTATCAGCGCGCGACGGCCCCGAAGGAATCGATCCGTCTTGCGATGCTGCCCCTCGAATCGGGTCCGGGGGCCAAAGACATAGCGGATCGCGTGGTGCGCGACACCATGGAGGAATTAGCCAAACTGAAGGGCGGAACCCAGGCACGGCTCTCGATTATCCCACGTAAAGATGTAATCGGCGGCCACGTGGATACAGCGGCAAAGGCCCGAACGGCGCTGGGCGCAACGCACGTGTTGTCGGGTACCTTGGCTTGGGGCGACGGCAAGGTGGTACTGCACACTTTGCTCACCGATCTCACCGACGCGCGGACTTCAGCCAACCGCGCTGACTGGACTGCGATATACGCTCCCGGCGAAGAGCGATACGCCGGCAAGGCGATCACCGGCGTGGTCACGTTCGCGCTCCGTCTGGATCCGCTGAAGATGGCGCCGGTCAACAGCCGCGCCAGGCAGGATTACCTCGATGGCCTGAAAAATACGCGCCGCAACTCCACTGTCGACGATGCCCTGCCGCGCCTCGATCGCGCCGTGAAGGCCGATCCGGACTCTCCGCTCACGTGGGCCGGACTGGCGGAGGCCCAGTGGTTCAAATACTTCATCACGAAAAACTCCACGTGGCTGGACCGTAGTTCCGAGTCGGTGCGGCAGGCTCAGAACCGTAATCTCGATCTGGCGCCGGTGCACCGGGTGAACGGTTTGTTATTGAGCAACGCCAACTCATATCAGGAAGCGGAGGAAGAGTACCTGAGAGCCATTGAGCTGGAGCCCGACAACGGCGACGCGTACCGCCGGCTCGGGCGAACCTACCTGGAAGACAAAAAAAAAGATCGGGCGCTGGAGATGTATAAGAAGGCGGTCGCTGTTCAACCGAACGACTTCAAAACGCATCAGGATCTGGGATCCTGGTACTCGCGCGAGGGCGATTACGACAAAGCGACCCCCGAGTTCGAAAAATGCTTGCGGCTGGCGCCGGACGACGCGGACCCTCACCGGGTGCTCGGCGGGGCCTATCGGCACCTTGATCGCTTTGACGAGGCTGAACGCGAGTTGCGCAAAGCCGTCGAAATGTCGCCTACGCCGATCGCCCTCGGGAGCCTCGCCGCCGCCCTGATGTATATGGATCGAAACCCGGAGGCGATTAGCTATCTCCAGGAGGCCGTGAGGCTTTCCCCCGACGACAGCCAGTGGCTCATGGCATTGGGGATTGCCTACGCGAGGACGAATCAGCCCGATAAGTCGGAGAATGCGTTTAGGCTGGGCCTGGATGCGGCCGAAAAAACGCCAAGTCCGAATGGCCAGGTTCTGTCTCGCGTGGCCTTCTTGTCTGCCCGTTTGCATGATGGCCCCGCTGCCCGATACGAAATCAAAAATGCTTTGGAATTATCCAAAGGAGACACCGCAGTCCAGGAGACGGCCATATACACCTACGATGCATTGGGCGACGACGAAAAGGCGGTGGATCTATTGGAAGGTTACTCGGACGAAGTTCTGCATGAGGTCGCCTGGTGGCCCGACTTGGCGGGGTTGCACGAGAATCCGCGCTTTAAGAAGTTAGTGGAGTCGCGAAATATACGCGTACGGAAATGAGGAAGAAACCAAATGGCGATCAAGTTCGAAATTCAGGTCCGGAATGGCAAAGTCACCATGACCGTTGGAGGCGCCGCTTCCAATACTAAGAATGGCGGCGGCACCCCCAATACCCGAAATGGAGGCGGGGCCGCCAACACCTCCGGGCGCGGCGGTGATTCATCGCCTTGGGACAACGGCGGAACCGGGGGATCGTCGCCCTGGGACA
>JBEKQH010000219.1:0-4264 GCA_049519915.1 Opitutaceae bacterium | reverse complement strand
GGTTGCAGAAGTTGCATTGGAGATTGCAGCGCGGCGCGACGGGCAGGTGGATGCGACCATGCGCGTGGT
Organism: Opitutaceae bacterium; assembly: GCA_049519915.1. GTDB lineage: Bacteria > Verrucomicrobiota > Verrucomicrobiia > Opitutales > Opitutaceae > DASRHD01. The sequence goes on along the minus strand of JBEKQH010000219.1, from coordinate 4,195 downwards.
GCGAGGCCTTGTTGAAGCAGGGATGCTTCGAGAAATCGAGGCGCACCGCCGCGGGAGTGACGGGCGTTGCGGACTCGGCGATGGCGGGGAAATTGGCGGCGTCAGTGATCATGGTGAATTTCTCAGAGATAACTGTAGCCAATGGGCGAGAGGCCCTGCTTCCGGTCGAGCAGGGTGTTGACGATGCGGTCGAACAACGCTTGCGCGCCGGCATAGCCGACATGGAGCACGCGTTGGCCGCCGATGCGGTCGTGGATCGGAAAATCGCAGCGGATCAGCGGCACCTCGAGCTGGCGGGCGAGGCTGTAACCTTTGCTCGAGCCGATGAGAAAATCCGGCTTGGTCTCCGCCGCGACCGCGGCGATATCGGCAAAATCCGCGCCTTGGCGGATCACGGTGCGGTCGTCGAGTTCGGGCACGGCGGCGCGCAATGCCGCGGCGAATCGTCCGCTGCGCCCGCCCGAGGCGCAGAGCATGGGCACGATGCCAATCTCGGTCAGCAGCGAAACCAGTCCGACGACAACATCTTCTTCGCCGTAAACGATCGCGCGTTTTTCGAAAACGTATTTGTGCCCGTCGACCCAGCTGTCGATCAGCCGTCCGCGCTCCGCCTCGATCGCGGGCGGGATCGGCTGGCCGGAGAGTGCGCTGAGTTTTTCGAGGAACCGGTCCGTCTCGCGCAGCCCGATCGGCAGTCCGAGCCGGTGCAGCGGGACGCCGTGTTTTTCCGCGAGAAATGTGCCGGCGGTGTGAGCGGCACCGGCCAGCACCCGGCCGAATTCGAGCGAGGCGCGGGCGTAGCCGAGGGCGCGGATCGCCTCGACGGTCGTGCCTCCGGCAGGAAGTTTTTCGTAGTCGGCCCACGAGGGACCATCGAGCGTGTCGCTGTAATCGGGCAGCAACGTTAGCGGCAACTGCATCGCAGCGACGAGGTGTTTCAATTCGCGCAAGTCCGCCGGCGAAACCATGCCGGGGAAGAGGGCAACCGGAGCGGTTGCCATTTGAGATTTGAGATTGTCTGATGTCGGCTTCGCCTCGGTAGAGATTTCAGATATCGGAGATCTCAAATCTGAGATCTGAGATGCGTCGTTCGTTGCAGCGAGCGACGCCACAATCGCGCGGACCGCAGAGTGAAAACCATCGGCATGGGTGCCGCGAAAGCTTGCGGTTGAAACCGTGACGATCGGCGGCGGGGGTGTCGCAGCCGCGTCATTGAATTCGCGCAGATGGCCGGGCAGGTCCTCGCCAATCGTTTCGCTGAGGCAGGTTGTGGCCAGGCCGATGAGTGCCGGTTCGTATTGGCGGAGGACGTTGGCCAGGCCGGCGCGGAGATTGGCTCCGCCGCCGAAAACGGTGCTGGACTCGGAGAAATTCGACGCGGCGATATCCATCGGCTCGCGGAAGTGGCTGATGAGATAGCGGCGGATGTAAGTCGCGCAGCCCTGCGAGCCATGGAGAAACGGAATCGCGCCGGCCACGCCGCGAAATGCGAGGCAGGCGCCGAGAGGGGTGCAGAGCTTGCAAGCGTTGGTCGTGGCGTTGGGGTAGGGCTCGACCCCTTCGCCGCACTTGGAGAAAGCTTCGGGTGGCGCGATCATGACGGCACCTCCGACATCGCGAGCACTCGCGCCGCGCGGCGTGGCGTGTAGCGCCAGATGGGCGACATGACGCTGGCATAGACTTCGCGGGCGAAGTTGAGCATGCCGACATAACCGGCGAGGGCCTCCTTGCGCTCGTGGTTGTGATCGCAGAAACCAATGCCGAGCTTGTAGGCGATGGGCCGTTCCTTCACGCCGCCGATGAAGAGATCGACGTCCTGCTCGAGGCAGAATTTAGCAAGTTCGAGCGGATTCGAGTCGTCGATGATCAATGTGCCGGGATCGCACATCTGGCGGAGTTGTTCGTAGTCGTCCTTGTCGCCCGTCTGGGTGCCGACGATGGCCGTCGTCATGCCGAGCGTGCGAAGCGCGCGGACAAGCGAGAACGCCTTGAACGCGCCGCCAACGTAGATCGCGGCTTTTTTGCCGGTGAGCGCCGTCCGGAAACGGCGCAATTCAGGCATGAGTTTGTCGAGTTCATGGTAAATCACGACCTGGGCGCGCTTCATTAGCTCGGGATCGCCGAAATGTTTAGCCACCGCGTAGAGGGCGGCCGACATGTCCTCGATTCCGAAAAACGAAACGCGGAGAAACGGGATGCCGTGATCTTTTTCGAGTTGCTTCGCGAGCGAAGTCATCGAGCCGGAGCACTGGACAAGATTGAGCGCGGCACCGTGGCAGCGGCGGATGTCATCGACGCGGCCGTCGCCCGTGAGCGTGGCGACGACATGGACGCCCATGCGTTGGAAATAGTCGCGGATGATCCAGGTCTCACCGGCAATGTTGAAATCGCCGAGGAGGTTGATGCTGACTTTCGGGATCGCTGTGATGTCGCCGGTGCCGATGAGGCTGTAAACGGCATCGCAGGCGGCGCGGTAGCCATCTTTCTTTGTGCCCTTGAAACCTTCGGAGGCGACGGGAATGACTGGGATGCCGGTCTCGCGGGCAATGTCCTTGCAGACCGCGCCAACATCATCGCCGATCACGCCAACGATGCAGGTCGAGTAAACGAACGCCGCTTTCGGGTTGTGGCGGGCGATGAGTTCACGCAAGGCATGGCCAAGTTTTTTCTCACCGCCGTAGATGACGTCCAACTCCTGGAGATCCGTGGAGAAACTGTTGCGGAATAGCTGTGGGCCGCTGCTTTGCGCGCCGCGAATGTCCCAGGTATAGGCGGCGCAGCCGATCGGGCCGTGGACAAGATGGAGCGCGTCGGCGATCGGGTAGAGCACCACGCGCGATCCGCAGAAAGCGCAGGCGCGCTGCGTGACCGAGCCGGCGAGGCTGGCCTTGTCACAGGCAAGATTTGGGCCGGCGTCGCCCGCCTTTGCAATCGACGCCGCGCGCGCAGGAAGCACGGAGATGGATTGGGCGGCGGCCGAGGTCATGGGGATCAATAAAAAGCTGAAAGCCGAAGGCTGAACGCTGAACACCGAATGCCCGCCGCCGAACCAACTGCCAAATACCAACTACCGACTACGAATAACGCCTGACCAACGCTGAACGCCGAACGCTGAACGCTGAACGTCGAAGTGATGATTAGTGCATTCATGGGTGGCGGTTATTGCACCAGTTCGAACCATTCTTCGGGACAGTCGCGGTCCTTTTTTTCGAAGAGCGCGTTGACCATGAGATCGATCAGCCGGATTCCGCCGGCGTAACCGACGGTGGGGAAGAAACGGTGGCCGACGCGGTCGAGGATCGGAAAACCCACGCGCACAAACGGGATGTTTTCGACGCGGGCGATGTATTTGCCGTAGGTGTTGGCGACGAGCAGGTCGACCGGCGCGTTTTTGATCCACTGGTGGAGTTCGAAGAAGTCGGCCTCCGCCTTGATTTTCGCGTCGGGCACGACCGGATCGAGAATCTCGTGCAAGCGTTTTTCGAAGTGGTTGCCCTTGCTGCCGGTGATCACGTAGACCGGCTTCGCCCCGAGCTCCAATAGGAACTGGACCAGGGCGATGACATGGTCCGGATCGCCGGCGACCGCGACGCGCTTCTCATGGAAGTATTGTTGCATGTCGCTCATCATGTCGACGAGACGGCCGCGCTCGGTTTCGAGTTCGGCGGGCACGCCGTTCAGACTGTAGGTGCGCAGCGCCTGGATGAACGCGTCGGTCGCGGCGATGCCGATCGGCAATTCGAGAAGACCGGACGGGACCTGAAATTTGTTTTCGAGCGCAATCGCGGACGGATGCGAAGTGAAGTGACCGAGCGCGAACGTCGCCAGGCTGTCGCCCATGCTCTTGATCTCGGGGATCGTTGTGCCGCCTTTCGGATACATGTGGTATTCACCGTCGAGCGGGCCGTCGAGGACGCCGGACGTGTCCGGCAAAATGACGGCGGGCACACCCATGAGATGGCAGAGGCGCTTGATCTCGCGCATGTCCGCCGGCTCGACGAAACCCGGGATGACGTTGATCTGGTTCTTCGTTTCCCCGGTGTGTTCGGCGAGGTATTTAATGATGGCCGACACCATGTTGGAGAAACCGGTGACATGGGAACCGACGAAACTTGGCGTATTGGCGTGGATGACGAGCTTGCCTTCGGGGATAGCGCCTTCCTCGCGGGCGCGCTTCACAATAGTCGGGATGTCG
>JBEKQH010000218.1:0-4265 GCA_049519915.1 Opitutaceae bacterium | reverse complement strand
TTCACGGTGCCCAAGCGGTCCTCGACGTTCTTCCCGAAAATCCAGAGGAACCAACAATTGCCCAGCACGTGCGCCACCCCGCCATGCAGAAACATATGCGTGAACAATGTTTCCCACTCGCGGGCCTGGTCCCAGCCGGCGACCAGCCGCCCGGGGACCAACGCATGGGCTCCGACAAACGAAGCCAACGCGCGTGGATCCTGCGTTGCGAGCAGCACCTGATACGCAAACACGCCGATGTTCGCGGCGATGATCAAAATCGTCGCGACCGGAGCCCGGCGCACCTGGTTCTCGTCCCACAAAGGCAGCACGCATGTCGTTCTCTGCGAGGCCGGTCGGCGCGGCGATAAAATTCTGGCGGAGGGCTCCCGCCGATAGTTTCCCGCGGATAGCGCAGACAACCGCCGATCAAGACCTTTGCCGGATCCAGAAGAGTTAACCGCAGATGGACGCGGATTAACGCGGATACACAAAACGAACGAATCCGCACCATTGAACCGCAAAGTGTCCTGAGAGATTTAACCGCGAATGGACGCGAATGAACGCAAATTTGGAGTTAAGGCATCGATCCATCTCAATCCTTTTTTATACAAAGAGCGCGAAGCGGCCGGTGTCAGCGCACACCAAATTTCCAAGACACGCCCTAACCCTTGATCGCAGAAACTCCAACGACGCTTCGCAACCCTTTGCGGTCTTTGTGTAAAGTGAATTGGGAACCAGATCCCTATCCGCGCTAGCCGCGCCGTAGCCTCTCGCGAAGGAGGGTAAAAACACCCCTGATTCAAGGCATCTCCGCGGAAGGCTGCTTCCGCGGCCCCGTCTTGATCCGCGCCAAAACTCTGCCACGGTGTTCGCTTTGAGTTTCTAAATGAGCTCCCCGCCCGCTGCGTTCCCGCGCCTCCGTCCTGCCCAGCGCCAGATGCTCCGAGCGCGCCTGCGCGCAAACATTCGCGATGCCGGGCTGGCCGACCTTGGACTTGAGGACGCCAGCCGGCTCAAAGCCGGCGACAGCCGGCCGTTTTGGGAACTCGAACCCACGCCACTCGTACTTCCCGCCGCCGAATGGTCCCAACTTGAAGCCGGCCTGCGCCAGCGCGCGCGCTACGTCAACGCCTTGCTGTTCGATGTCTATGGCGGGCAGCTGGTGTTGCGGGACCACATTGTTCCACCCGAAACCGTGCTGAGCGATCCTTACTATCGCCGGCCTTGCCTCGACCTCGAACCCGACCGCCGGCATCCGGCCACGCTTCTACGCTTCGATCTCGTCAAGACCCTCGGCGGTTGGGAGGTCGCCGCCACGCATGCCAACACACCCGTCGGCCTTGGCTATGCGGTGCAAAACCGCCGCTTCCTTTCGCAGGAAGCGGGCGAACTTTACCGGATGCTGCCCGACCACCATAGCATCATCAATTTTCCCCTGCAATTACTCGACGCGCTCAAGCAACTCGCGCCGAGGGTCGAAGATCCCGCGATCGTCATCCTTTCGGCCGGCCCGCGCGATCCGTTCTATGCCGAACACAGTTTTCTCGCCCGCAAGATGGGACTGCCTCTGGTCCAAGGCGACGATTTGTTGGTTCTCGACAACCACGTTTACGTCAAGACCATCGCCGGCCTCGAGCCCGTTGACGTCATTTACCGCCGGCTCAACGACGCGCATATCGACCCGGTCGTCTTTTCCACCGACCGCGAAACCGCCGGCGTGCCCGGCCTTCTTCACTGCATCCGCTGCGGTCATGTGGCCGTCGCCAACGCGATCGGCGCGGGTTTCGCGGAGAGTCGCGTCCTCGACGCGTATCTGCCGCGGCTGATGCGCTTTTATCTCGGGGAGAAGCCGCTTCTGCCATCCGTGCCCACCTACACCTGCGGCGATACGGACCAGCTCGACCTAATTCTCGACGCCCGCCAAGAATTTCGCCTCCGCCCCGCGCACGATCCGCGCCTCGGCGAAAAGATTAAGTCGCTTTCCGATCTCCTCGGCCCGCGTGGCCTCGCCCGCGAAGTGCGCGAAGCGCCCTTCGCTTTTGTCGCGCAAAAGAAAATCGCGCCCCTTCCGTTGCAGCCCGGCGCAAAGAACTCACCGCCCTTTCGCCTTGTCGCTTACGTCCTCGCCCAAGACCGCGACTTTGCGGTCATGCCGGGCGGCCTCGTTCATCTCGGCGCCGACGATCCGCCCCTCGACCGGCTGGGCGCCACGGCCGACGCCATCGTGATCCAAGGCGCCGCGGGTCCCATCGACGAGCCGGCGGCCCGCCCCGGGCCGGCGACGGCCCCGACCGCCAGCGCTTCCGGTCCGGCGGCCCTGAGTCCGGCCGAGAATCAGGCCGCCCTTGGTTCGCGCACGGCGGAGAATCTCTTCTGGCTGGGGCGCTATCTCGAACGCGCCGAGACCACCGCGCGCATGCTCTCCATCCTTGACGACGTCGCCCTGGAGGAAATTCCCGCGCGGGACCGTCGTCGGTGGCTTCCAGTCTGGCAGGGGTTGCTCGAAGCCACCGGTCACGCCGATGCCCAGCGGGTCGGCCTGCGCACCCTTTCACATGAAGCTTTCTCACCCGAACTCGCCCGCCGCATGGCGTTCGATACGCAACATCCGAGCTCAATCTACACGTCCGTCCGCCTCGCGGCCGACAACGCGCGCCGCCTGCGCGACCATCTCAGCCCCGAAGCCTGGGTACTGCTGCCGCGCCTTATCGCCACCCTCGGCGCTGCCTACCGCTCGCAGCTCGGGTCGCGAGGCTCGGATCCCGATACGATCACCGCGAAAGCCGTGGCCCGCGTGCTCGTCGACCTGAATGCCTTTATCGGCACCGCCGAGCGGACGATGGTGCACGACGCCGCCTGGTATTTCCTCCGGCTCGGCTCGCATCTCGAGCGCGCCATCATGACCTGCGCCGCGCTCCGCCACGCTCTCGGCGCCCACCACATCAAACTCGCACCCGACCGCGAGGCGCCCGAGCTGTCCGCCCTGCTTCGCATGCTCGGCTCGCAAGACGCGTACCGCCGCCTCTATCAGGCGCACAGCCAGCCCCGCTTTGTCGCCGATCTATTCCTGCGCCAAGGCGCCGCCCCGCGCAGCCTTTATCATAATCTGGCCAACATCCTCAACCGGCTCCGCGCCATCCGCGGCGACCGGGGCGAACCCGACGACGCCGAAGCGGCTATCGGAGAATTGCTGGTCGCCCTGCGCACGCTAAACCTCGACCAGTTTTTTTCCGGTCACCCGACCGACCCACAAAATTCCAAACCCTCGCCTCTCGGTGAATTTCTGGCCGCTCTGCTGACCCGCCTCAACGCCCTCCATTCGCTGTTCAGCGACCACTACTTCAGCCACCAGGCCCGCGTCGCGAGCGCCGTCCAGGCCGAACTTCAGATATGAATTACCGAGTAATAAGTTCCACAAACCAAGATTGGGCCTAGCCCGGATGCATCACACCTTTTCATCCGATGATGCATCCGTTGGCTGCGCCGATCGAGCGCAGCCAAGCGACTTTGTCGCGGCTAGCCCCGACAGGGTCGGCCCACAGGGTGGATCGATCACACGAGGATGCGTGATCGATCCAGGCTAGGAATCTTGGTCCTTGTCGCTTTGCTGAACTATCATGCCCTTTCACCTCCGCCCTGCCGCTGTCGAAGACCTGCCGCTCGTGCTGCAGCTCGTTCGCGACCTTGCCGCCTTCGAGAAGCTCACGCCTGAAGTCCAGGCCACCGAGGAGAAGCTCCGCACCGCGCTTTTTCCGACCGAAGGCCGGGCCGTCGCCGAGTGCGTGCTCGCTTTTGCCGACGGGAGAACGCCGGCCGGTTTCGCCGTTTATTTTACCAACTACTCGACTTTTCTCGCGCAGCCCGGCCTTTACCTTGAGGACTTGTTTGTGCGTCCGGAATATCGCGGCCACGGCATTGGCAAAGCGCTTCTGCTCCACGTCGCCCGTCTGGCCAACCAGCGCGGCTGCGGCCGGATGGAATGGGCCGTGCTCGATTGGAACGAAACGGCCAAGGCCTTTTATGAACGACTCGGCGCTACCGTCTTACCGGAATGGCGTATCTGCCGCCTAACCGGCCCAGCCCTGGAGCGCTACGCGCAGGAATGAACGGGGTTAGGGGTTCGCCGTTCACGGTTCACGGCTCGCGGCTCGGTCTTGGATATTGAAAAAGTAGTTGGAATTTGGTAGTTCGTATTTAGTCGTTCAGCGTTCAGCGTTCAGCGTTCAGCGTTCAGCGTTCAGCGTTCAGCGTTCAGCGTTCAGCGTTCAGCGTTCAGCGTTCAG
>JBEKQH010000217.1:0-4269 GCA_049519915.1 Opitutaceae bacterium | reverse complement strand
GCAGTCCCATGCCCGGCTGACGCGGATCCAACGGCGGCAGGCCGGTGCCATTGTCGGAAACGGCCAGGACAAGCGAGTCGTCCTCTTTGGACAGTGCGATTTCCAAGAAGGTGGGCCGGGCGTGGCGCACCGCGTTATGCACGGCTTCCTGGGCGATATAGAGCAAATGAGAGGCCGTGGCCCCGTCGAGCGCGGGGCAGGTCTCATGCTTTATAAAACGGCAGGCCACGTGCTGCCCCGCATCGATCGTGGCGGCGAGCTCTTCGAGTTCGGAAACGAGCTCCTCGGGTTCGATCGCGGCGAGCAAGAGACCGCGCGCAATCTGGCGCGTCTGGCCGATGCCTTCCTGGATAAGTTTTTCGATCGCCCGCGCGTCCTTGGCGGCGGGATCCCCTCGCGCCGCAAGTTGCCCGGCGAGCAAATTTGCGGCGAAGGCGGTGGCGGTCAGATGCTGTCCAAGGCCATCGTGCAGGTCGTGGCCGATCGCGCTGCGCTCGCGACGGCTGACCTCAAAGAGCTGGCTTTGGAGCTTATCGCGGGTGGCAATGGCGCCTTCGAGGGCCGCGGTGCGTTGGCGCACGCGCTGCTCCAATTCCCGGTGCAAGGAGACCAGCGCATCGATGACCCAGACGAGAACGAAAGACACCGACAAATCGATCAGTCGATTCCAAGCGTAATCGATCGGCGGGATCGGGGAATAGCGAAAAAGGCCGTCGGCAACATCGCTCGTTATGCGTACCACCAGACTAAAGACTGCGATCGCGCATCCCGCTCTCAGGCCGAGCCACAGCACGCCGATCACAACGGGGACAAGGTAAAAAAGCTGAAGCGAAATCCAGACACCGACGACATAGTCCACGCCGCCGATCAGCACGACCATGGTTCCAATGAGGAGCGCTGAACGGACACGGCTCTGCCTAGGTCTGGCGGTTAAACGGGCCAGCCCCCACAAAACGGCCCGATGGAGTCGTGCCATCATGCCGGTGGACGAGGCGTCCTCCGCCTGACTCGGAGGATTCTTGGGAGCGGAGGGAAGGGCGGCGATCATCACTCAGGGCGAATGACTGGGTGGCGAAGCACAAACAACAAGACGGCGAGCTCAACGAGTCGAAAGCGGTATCTTAAGGGGGACATAATCACCCAAGCCCGGCCCTTAGGTCAAGGGTGGGGGTGCCTCGCGACAAACGGCCTTGCCTTCCTCAGCCTATTTTTTGACCTTGAATCCCTTAGTTTTGGGGCCAGGTCGTCGCTCCGAGTTCTTTACATCCCAAGGCGCGGTTGACCGCCGCGCCCGACAAAGTCTCGGAGAGGAAAGTCCGGACACCGCAGGGCAGGACGCCGCACGAGCCGTAAGGCAAGTGCGGGCGCCACGTTTCAAGGCGTGGCGACGGACAGTGTCACAGAAAACAAACCGCTAATCGGATATCCGAAAAACCGCGAAAGCGGAAAATCGGAAAACCGGTGAGTAAGGGTGAAAAGGTGGGGTAAGAGCCCACCGCGCCGACGGCGACGTCGGCGGCACGAAAAACCCCGTCCGGTGCAAGGCAAAATAGGCGGCTGGGCGGCCCGCCCTACAGCCGCGGGTATGCCGCATCCTGCTGCACCCGGCGCAAGCCGGGTTTCGCAGGACAAGCTCAGTTCTATTGGGCTTGAGAGAAATGACGTCCGCCGCGCCGCAAGGCGCGGCACAGAATCCGGCTTATCGGCCCCAAAACTAAGATTTGCCGTGGCGGAAGCCACCCGTGAGCACTCCTGCATTGTGCTCTCCGGATCGCGCTGCTAAGGCCGACGCATGTTGAAGCCCGTTCCCCAGGCCTCCGCGCCGGTGGCGCGTGTGATCGGCGTTGCTGTGCTGGCCGCGCTCGTCGCGATTTTTCTCTTTTCGCCGAATTTCAATCGCTGGCGCGCGCTGGGCACCGCTTTTATTCTGCCGGAGGTCGCGCGCGCGGATGATGCGCTCCGCCAGTTGCAGAATCCGTTTGTCCACATCGATAATTACACTAATCGCGTGCTGCAATGGCGCCTGTTCTTTCCCCTCGTTGGCCATGCGCTCGGCCTGTCGCCGGCAGGTTATCTGGCCCTGCCGTTCGCCGGCTGCCTCCTGGTGCTGATCTTTATCGTCCGATTGACGCGAAAGCGCGGCTTTGACTGGAGCGAAGCGTTCGCCATGGCCATGCTGCTCGCGACGTGCTCATGGTTTTTTGTTTCCACCGGTTGGCTGGGCGTCTTCGATTCGTGGTATGTGCTCGGCCTGCTCCTCGTCGTGTTCGCCGACGATCTCGGCCTGGCTGCCGCCGCGACGCTCATTGCGCCGTGGATCGACGAGCGTTTTGTCATCATGCTGCCGCTCGGCTTGGCGCTGCGTTGGCAGTATCAAGCCGTTCTGGGCGCATCGCGTGACGACCGGCCCGGTCGGCGTGAGCTCGGCTGGTTGGGCGTCGCGTTGCTCCCCTGGCTGGCGATCCGGCTGGGAACGTTTCTCGCCGGCCATGATCCGGTCGCAGCCGGATTTGTTCGGGACATGCCCGCCCACCAGTTTTCGGTCGGAGCCAAATATTATTTTTTGGGCCTCTGGCATGGAATTCGTTGGGGGTGGATTTTTGCGGCGGCTTGGATGGTTTTGGCCTGGCGACAAGGCCGGGGGCGGGTGGGCTTGTGGGCGCTCTTCCTTGGCACGTTGGCGATAAATCTTTTCATCGCCGAGGACCTTAGCCGGTCCGTTTCCACGCTTGTGCCGGTGATTGTTTTGGGCGCCCTATGGCTCAAACACCGGTCATCCCCGGCTTTCCGTCCCGCCTTGTTCGGGGCCTGCGCCTTGAACCTTGTCTTTCCAGCCGCGCATATCGTGGGCGGAAGCGTTGCCCCCATCCGGAATTACTATTTTGCATGGCAGCAAGGACTGCCCACGGGCCGCGAGGCGGCGGCTTATTACAACCTCTATGCCGACCGGTGCGCGCAAGAGCACCGGGCCGGGGAGGCGCTCCTGGCCTTGAATCTCTCGCTCGCCGCCGACCCGGAGCTCGCGACGACCTATCTCTCCCGGGCGGCCGTTTACGCCGGCGAAGGCAAACTTAAGGAAGCGTTGGTCGATGCGGACAAGGCGGTGACCCTGGCCCCACGCTGGCCGGCGGCGTGGTTTAACCGCGGCCGATTACGGGCCAAAACCGGCGATGTGGACGGCGCCCTGGCCGATCTTGACCAGGCGCTGCGCCTGGCCCCGGCCGACTGGCCGCAGCGGGCGGAAGCGCGGTCGACCATGGAAAACTTGCGTCTGAGGACACTACCGCCGGGAAAACACGCTTGACTCGCTGCCGTGCGTTTGAGTGTTTGACCGGCTCAGACCGTACTTCCCAACATGGCCAACACCAAATCCGCCGTCAAAGCCGCCCGCAAGGCCCTGCGTTTCGCTGCGCGCAACCGCAATATCAAGACCCGTCTCAAGACGCTGCACCAAAAATTCAAGCAGGCGGTCGCCGCCGGCGACGCTGCCGCCGCCAAGACGGTTGGCATGGCCTACGCCTCCGCGATGGACCGGGCCGTAAAGTCGGGTGTGGTCCACCGCAATGCCGCCGGCCACGCCAAGAGCCGCGTCGCGAAATACGCGCTGGCCAAGTCCTGACCCACCGGCCCGTTCTCTTTGTTACATTCTTGCCTCCGCCGCTTCGCGCCGCGGAGGCTTTTTATTTCCCCCGACCGGACTCCGCGTGTTTGACCGCGAATGAACCCCGAAGGACGTGCTCGGCTAAGGCATTCATTTTAACCGCGAATGGACGCAAATTAAAGCGAATCAGAAAATGGCCTTCTGAAATCTTGCCCCTGTTTTGGCCACTCTTCAGAATAGGGCCAACAGGCTGTTGGCTCTAACCTTGTATTTATTCGTGTTAATTCGCGTCCATTCGCGGTTAAAAAACGGATTGATTTGAGCTTCGCCCTAACTCGGTGTTCATGCTTCTCATCCGTGGATCCGCCGCCTTCCAACGTCCGCCGCCATTTTCTGCCCTGGGATCGGCCGTTGCTGCCGCAGGCGGTGGCCTTTCTGAGCGGCGGCTGGGCGGGAAGCACCCCGCTCGATCTTTCAGCGCTGCTGGTCGTGGTGCCCACGCAACAATCGGGCCGGCGCCTGCGCGAGGCGCTGGCGGGGCATGCCGCGGCCCACGGGCAGGCCGCTTTCCCGCCGCGCGTGTTCACGCCCGACCGGCTGATCGCCGAAGGTCTTGGGGCAGGCGTCGCCTCGCGAATCGAGTCGCTCCTGGCGTGGACCGACGTTTT
>JBEKQH010000216.1:0-4277 GCA_049519915.1 Opitutaceae bacterium | reverse complement strand
TCGGCCGCGCCTCGCCCGAGGACGCGTTGCGCGAAAACTGGCCCAAGCTCGTCGGCCCGGCCAACGCCTCCTACTCGCATGTGGCGGAAATCGACCCGCGGGGCCGGCTTCTTGTGCTCACCTCGCACGCGGTCGTGCGCCAGGAGATTTTTATGCACCGCGAAACCATTCTGGCCCGGGTGCAGGCCGTGCCCGGATGCGGCCATGTGCGCGAGCTTTTTGTGCGTTTCGGTTAATGGTAGTTTGTAGTTGGTAGTTTGTAGTTGGTAGTTAGCAGTTGGTAGATGCAACGGTTTGGCAATATCATCGGGCCTGCAGGCAGGCGGCCACCAACTACGAATTACCAACTACAAACTACCAACTTCGCCGCGCTGCACCGCACGGTGGCTAGCCTGAAATTTTCGCTTGCGCCCCGCCCAGTCCTCCCGGATTCTTATCGCTTGCGTTAGTGGGAACCCGCCGGTTGCGGGCTTCCACCACGTCTGGTCCGGCTCCCCGGATTAGAACGGTGTCGCCGGCTGGCGCCGCGGTCTTTCCGCGACGAAAGCGGGTGGCACCGGAACTGCAAGGTTCCGCTACAGACGCGCTTAACCAACCAAACAACATGCCAATCATCGCAAAATCCGAAGTCATTACCCAGTATAAAACCCACGACAAAGACACCGGTTCGTCCGAGGTCCAGGTCGCGCTTCTCACCGCTCGAATCAATCATTTGACCGAGCATCTGCGTCTCCATCGCAAGGACTTCCATTCACGCCGGGGTCTTCTGCAAATGGCCAGCCGCCGCCGCAAGCTTCTCGATTATCTGAAGCGGCACGACCTGCCCAAGTACAACGAACTGCTGCAGAAATTGAATCTGCGCAAATAACCCGCTTTGCCGCCGGGCGGCCCATCCGAGGGTCGCCCGCGTCGTTTACGAACCTCACCCAGACCGGGACATTTCCGTTTGTTTCTTTGTAGGTCAGGCGCGTTATTTTAAACGCGCCGGGGTGGATTAAGGATAATCCGCCCTACCCGCCAAGCGCCAAACGGAAATCTCTCGCCTCTGAGACGAGGTGCCAAAGCCGACAGCCCGCGCGCTGTCGCCGCCAGTCCAACCGGAGCCATCAGCTCCATCGCCCGCCATCGCGGCTTCGCCGCGTTTCCCGCGCGGGCCTTCGAAAAATCAAAATCCGAAAGTAAAAATCAGCAATGAATCAGAAACATACCGTCTCCGTTCCCGAATACGGACTCACCATCGGCACCGGCTCGATCGCCCAACTCGCGGGCGGCGCCGTCACCGTCACCATTGGCGAAACGATCGTCTTCGTCGCCGCCACCGCCGCCACCACCATGCGGCCCGGCCAGGACTTCTTCCCGCTCACCGTCGATTACCGAGAAAAATATGCCGCCGCCGGCCGTTTTCCCGGCGGCTATTTCAAGCGTGAGGGACGTCCGTCCGAAAAGGAGATCCTCACCTCGCGTCTCTGCGACCGCCCCTGCCGTCCGCTTTTTCCCAAAGGCTTCCTCAATGAAGTCCAGGTCATCGGGCTGCTCCTCAGCGCCGACCAGACGCACGAATCCGATATTTCGATGGTCAACGGCGCCAGCGCCGCCCTCGCCATCTCCAATATTCCGTGGAATGGCCCGATTGCCGCCGTGCGCGTCGGCCAGGTGGATGGCCAATTCGTCGCCAACCCGACCATTGAGCAGATGTTTTCCAGCAACCTCGACCTTATCTATGTCGGCTCCGAGACCGAGATGCTCATGATCGAAGGTTCGGCCGACCAATTGCCCGAGGACCGCTTTATCGAGGCGCTCGAATTCGCGCACAAGGCCATCCAACCCATCGTCGCCGCGATCAAGCAGCTCGTCGTCCTCGCCGGCAAACCGAAGTCCAAGTTCGATCTGGTCATCGCCAAGCCCGAGGCCGAGGCCATCATCAAGCGCGTGGCCGGCCCGAAGATCGTCGATGCCATTTTCGGCAAGGAAAAAGCCGTCCGCACCGCCAACATCAAAGCGCTCAAAGACGAGGCCAAAATCGCCCTTACCGCCGAACTCGGCGAAGGCAAGTTCACCGATGTGGACATTTCCCTCGTCTTCGAAGAGTTGCAGGAACACGCCTACCGCTCCGCCGTCCTCGAGCGCGGCACCCGCGCCGACGGCCGCGACAACCTCTCGCTTCGTCCGATCTCGTGCGAAGTCGGCGTTCTCCCGCGGGTGCACGGTTCCGCGCTGTTCCAGCGCGGCGACACCCAGGGACTCGTCATCACCACGCTGGGACCGACCAAAGAAGCCCAGGATCTCGACGCCCTCACCGGTGGCGCGAAATCGAAATCGTTCATCCTCCATTACAACTTCCCGCCGTTCTCAGTGGGCGAAACCGGCCGCTTCATCGGTCCCGGACGCCGCGAAATCGGCCATGGCGCGCTGGCCGAGCGTTCGCTCCTGCCCGTCGTGCCCGCCGAGGACGTATTCCCCTATTCGGTCCGTCTCACCTCGGAGATCATGGCTTCGAACGGTTCCACCTCGATGGCCTCGATCTGCGGCGGCTGCCTTTCGCTGATGGACGCCGGCGTACCCATCGTCGCCCCCGTGGCCGGGATCAGCTGCGGCCTCATCACCGAGAAAAACGACGCGGGTGAAATCACCAAGTTCGTCACCCTGACCGATATCATCGGCGAAGAAGACCATTTCGGCGACATGGACTTCAAGATTGCCGGCACCACCACCGGCATCACGGGTTTCCAGCTCGATCTCAAGATCAACGGCCTGCGCTTCGACATCGCCAAGCAGGCGGTCTTCCAGGCCCGCGACGCGCGCATCCAGATCCTCAAGACGATGCTCGCTTCCATTCCCGCGCCGCGCTCGCAGCTCAGCACCTACGCCCCGCGGATCCAGACGATCCAGATCGACCCCGAAAAGATCGGCCTGCTCATCGGCCCGGGCGGCAAGACCATCCGCCGCATCACCGAAACGACCGGCGCGCAGATCGACATCGCCGAAGACGACTCCGGCAAGGTCTTCATTTATTCCAACAATGCCGACGCGATGAACCGCGCTGTGCAGGAAATCGACTCCCTCTGCGGAGGCGGCTCGCAGATCGAAATGGGCAAACTCTATCACGGCCGCGTCACCGGCACGAAAGAGTTCGGCGCTTTCGTCGAGTGCATGCCCGGCAAGGAAGGCCTCGTGCATATCAGCGAGCTCGCGGACTTCCGCGTGCGCCGCACCGAAGACGTCGTCAAAATGGGCGACATGGTGTGGGTCAAATGCATCGGGATCGACGAGAAGAGCGGCAAGGTCCGCCTTTCCCGCAAAGCCGCGATGAAGGACATGGAAACGCAGCCGCCGGCCGCCGCCCCGGCCGAAGCCGCCCAACCCGCCGCGACGAGCTAATCGTTCTCGAACCAAGCCGGAGGCTCCCGCCTCCGGCTTTTTGTTTTCTTTGCCTCTTCGCGCCTTTGCGTTTCACTCGTTCTTTTTCATGATCGAAGTCCGTCATCTCACCCGCGTCTTTCGCACCTACAAGAAGCGGCCCGGCTTCTGGGGCGGCGTGCGCGGCCTGTTCCGGCGCGAGTTCGACGAGACGCGCGCGGCGGACGACGTTTCGTTCGATATCGCCGAGGGCGAGTTTGTCGGCTTTCTCGGGCCGAACGGGGCCGGCAAGACGACCACGTTGAAAATGTTGTCCGGCCTCATCTATCCGACTGCGGGCACGGCGCGGGTGGCCGGCTTCGATCCGTCGAAGCGCGAAAACGCCTACCGCCGCATCTTTGCCCTCGTCCTCGGCCAGAAAAACCAGCTCTGGTGGGACCTGCCGGCCATCGAGTCGTTTTTGCTCCTGCGCCACATTTATGGCCTGACGGCCGCCGATTACCAGCGGACGCTCGACGAGCTCCTCGACCTGCTGGGCGTGCGCGCGAAGCTCAACGTCATGGTGCGCGAGCTTTCGCTCGGCGAACGCATGAAGATGGAGCTCATCGCCGCGCTGCTCCATCGCCCGCGCGTGCTCTTCCTCGACGAGCCGACCATCGGTCTCGACGTCATCTCGCAAAAAGCCGTCCGGCAGTTCCTGCGCGAGTATAACCGCAAGCACCGGGTCACGATCCTGCTCACCAGCCATTACATGGCCGACATCAAGGAGCTCTGCGAACGCGTCATCGTGATCCACCAAGGCAAGAAGATCTACGACGGCCAGCTCGACCACCTGGAAAGCAATCCGGGCAGCCACCAGAAGATCATTCGTTTCGTTCCCCAGAATGGTTCCTTTTTAGAAACCTGGCAGTCGCGCCTCG
>JBEKQH010000215.1:0-4336 GCA_049519915.1 Opitutaceae bacterium | reverse complement strand
TCGAGCGTGGCCAGCGAATCGAGGAAACAGGCGGCCAGCCGGCCCAGACCGCCGTTGCCCAGGCCCATGTCAACCTCGGCTTCGCGGACCTCGTCGAAGTCCTGCCCAAGACTGGTCAACGCCGCCCGGGCCGTGTCGAACAGGTCGGTGGCCAGGAGATTGTTGCCGAAAAGCCGGCCCATCAGGTATTCGAGAGAAAAATAGTAAACCCGGCGGACATTTTGTCCGTTATGCACGCCCTGGGTCTCAATCATGCGCTCATGAATGCGGTCGCGCACCGCCAGCGCCGTCGCCACCCACCAGTCGCGGCGCGTGGCCGTCTTGGTGTCGCGGGCCAGGGTCGAGATCAAATGGCGCAGGATGAGCGAACGGAGGATTTCCACGGGCGAATCGACGTGCGGGCGGCCGGGCAGCAGGCTCGATAATGCGTCGGCCGCAGGTTCTTTAGCCGAACCGGTTTTTTTAACTTTGGACGAGGCGGCGTTTGACATTGGAAAAAAGATTTAAACGAATTTCGAGCGGGCGGGCGAGCCGGGGACGCAATTATTTTTGGAAACGTCGCGCCAGCTCGCCATGGTTGAGTTCGACGTAGGTGGGCCGGCCCGCCGGACTCGTCAACGGCGTAGGCGTGGCAAAGAGCTGCGCCACCAACGCGAGCGATTCCGTTTCGTGGGCCGCCGCCGGCAGCCGGAGGGCGCGCGCGACAGCCAGGCGGGCAAATTCATCGCGCGCCAAATTTGGATTTTTTTCCTGCAGGCGGCCCTCGCGAAACGCACCGAGCAAGTCGCGCAAGAACGGCTCGGCGTCGGCCGGCTCGAGCCAGTCGGGCACGGCTTCGATGCGGAAGAAATTGCGGCCAAACCCGGCGATCTCCAAGCCGTGGCGTTGCAGAAATTCCAAGCGGTCGAGCAGCAGCGCGGTGACAATCGGGTCGAGCTCGACCGGCACGGGCAGAAGCAGCCGCTGGCTCGCCACCGAGCCGGCGCTAAACTGTGCCTGCAAGCGTTCGAACCAGACGCGTTCGTAGGCCGCGCGGCGGTCGAGCAGGACGAGGCCGGCGTCCGTTTCAAACAAAACATAGGCGCCGTGGGCGAGGCCAAGAAAACGCCACGGCCGGCCTTCAGTCCGAGGCCGGGGACTTTCGGCGGGCGGCACCGGCCGGGCCCGGATCGGCGGCGTCGCGACGGACGCCGCCAACAGAGTCTCCCGCCGAGGCAGGGCCAACGCCGCCGTCGGAGAGGGCGGCCCGGCCGCGGGTTCGATGTCGGCCACTGCGGGAGCCGCTTCCGGCCCCGGGCTCCGCCGGTCGGCCGCCGGCGCAGGCGCACTCGCCTCGCCCAAATCGCGCAAATGTTGGAGCACCCCGCGAATAATGAAACCACGCACCGCCGTCTCGTTGCGAAAGCGCACTTCGCGTTTGGCGGGATGGACGTTCACATCGACCGCCGCGGGATCGCATTCAAAAAAGACGAACGCAAGCGGGTAGCGCCCCTTCGGCAGCGATTCGTGGTAGCTTTCAATCAGCGCATAATTGAGCGCTCGGCTGTCCACGGGACGCGTGTTGACGAAGGTGATCATCTCATGCCGTGTAGCACGCCCAATGCCGGGCCGGCCGATGAGACCTTCCAATCGCATGCCCTCCCCGGCGGCGGACAGCGGCAGCAGCGTCCCCGCGATTTGCCGGCCAAAGATCTCCGCCACGCGTTCCGCCAGCGTCGCGCACTCGGGGGAACGGAAAATGACGCGGCCGTCCTCGGTCAGCGTGAACGAGACGCGAGGACGGGCCAGGGCATAGAGCCGCACGCACTGGATGATGTGGGCGGACTCGGTGACGTCGCTCTTGAGGAACTTTCGGCGGGCGGGCACCGAGTTGAACAATTGCGCCACGTCGATCCGCGTGCCCGGGGGCCGTCCGCATTCGCGTACGTGGACTATTTTGCCGCCATTTACGAGAATTTCGGTCCCGCTCGGCTCGTCCGCCCGGCGGGTCTGCAAGGTAAAGCGCGAGACGCTCGCGACCGATGGAAGCGCTTCGCCGCGAAAGCCATAGGTTTCGAGGCGGTCGAGATCGGCCGCCTCGGAGATTTTGCTGGTGGCGTGGCGTTCGAGAGAGAGAAGCGCGTCGTCGCGAATCATGCCGTGCCCGTTGTCCTCGACGGAAATCAAGGCGCGGCCCCCGGCGCGAAACTCGACTTCGACCCGCGTAGCGCCGGCATCGAGGGCGTTTTCCACCAGCTCCTTCACGACCGCGGCCGGACGCTCGATCACTTCACCGGCGGCGATCTGGTTGGCGACGCGGTCGGAAAGAATGCGGATGGACGACATCGCTTAAATCTAAAAGGTGATCGCGGAAACGCGGAAAAACGGAAGCGCGGAATTAAACGGAGAGAACCACACGTCGGATTTCAAGTGTGGGTTTGGCGAAGTTTAAAACCAACGCAAGTTGGCGCCCGGTAGCCTTGAGATAGGAGCGTGCCGTGGCAAGGTGCACGTCTTCAATTTCTTTGCAGGCCTTTAGCTCGATGACGACACGGAACTCAACCAATAAATCCAGTCGATGCTCTCCGACAGGTTTTTGATCGTAGAAGATCACCACAGTTTTCTGGCGTTCGAAAAACAGCCTGGCCTTGGCCAACTCAATGGCGACGGCTTCTTCATAAACCTTCTCAAGGAAGCCGGGGCCCAGTGCACGATGAACCCGGATGCAACAACCCAGGATTCGCTCGGAAAGTTCTTCCTCAACCAGCGGCATCGGCTTGCTTTTCGCGTTTTCGTTCTTCCGCGCTTCCGCGATCAAAATCACTTCAAAATTTTCTGCCAGCGGGCGAACTGTTTCTTGAGCTGGACCGGTCCGGGCATGCCGGTGCCGGCGCGGCGGGCCATGGCGCGGCCGAGGTCGAAAACCCCGACCCAATCGCGGCCAAAGGCCGGGTGCACCGCGCGCACGTCGTCGAGCGACAGCCGGTCGAGCGGGACCGCGCTGTGCTCGGCCACGCGCACAACCGCGCCGACGGCGTGGTGCGCTTCGCGAAACGGCACGCCTTGGCCCACGAGATAATCCGCCAGGTCGGTGGCCAGCAGCGCGGGGTCGGCCACCGCGGCGGCGCAGCGGTCGTGGTGCACGGTCAGGCCGGCAACGGTTCCCGCCAATACGTCGGCACAGACGGACGTCTGGTCAAAGCTATCGAAAACGGGGGGTTTGTCTTCTTGCAGATCGCGATTATAGGTCAGAGGCAGGCCTTTCACGAGGACGAGCAGGGTGTGAAGATTGCCCTGCAACCGCGCGGACTTGCCGCGCAGCAGTTCGAGCGAGTCGGGATTCTTCTTCTGCGGCATCAGCGAGGAGCCGGTGCAAAAGGCATCCGGTAATTCGATGAACTTGAACTCGACGCTGCTCCACAGAATGAAGTCCTCGGCTACGCGGGAAAAATGCACTCCGGCCAGCGCGCAGGCCGTGGCAAATTCGACCAAGAGATCCCGGTCGCTGACGGCGTCCATGGAATTCTGCGTGACCTGCGGCCGGCCGCGCGCATCGACAAAGCCGAGTTGCTTCGCGACGTATTCGCGGTCGATGGGCAGCGTGGTGCCGGCGATGGCGCCCGAACCCAATGGACAAAAATTGGCGTGCGCGGCCACGTTTGCCAAGCGGTCGCGATCGCGCTGCAACATCTCGAGGTAGGCCAAAAGGTGATGCGCGAAATAAACCGGCTGCGCGCGCTGCAGGTGAGTGTAGCCGGGAATGAGGACTTCGCGCTCGCGGGCGGCGAGGGCAAGGAGCGCGCGCTGCAGCGCCCGGAGCTTCCCGCCGAGCGCAGCGCAAGCGTGCTTGAAAAAGAGGCGCATATCGGTCGCCACCTGGTCGTTGCGGCTACGCGCGGTATGAAGCTTGGCTGCGGCGGGCGTATACTTGGCCAGAGCCTGCTCGATATTCATATGCACGTCCTCGAACTCGGTGTCCCAGACGAACCGGCCGGCTTCGATCTCGCGCCCTATCTTGTCGAGCCCGGCATGGAGGGCATCGCGTTCGCCGGCCGTGAGGAGTCCGACGTGGGCCAGCATGGCGGCATGGGCCTTGCTGCCGGCAAGGTCAAAGGGCGCCAAACGGTAGTCGAATGACACCGACTCGCTGAAACGCAACATGAGGTCGGCGGGGCCCGCGGCAAAGCGGCCGCCCCAGGTAGCTGAGACTTTCTTGGCCATGGTCCGAAGCATCGGCACCGAGGCGCGCGGGGCAACGCGAAAGATGCGAGCGGCGATCTTGCCTTCATTTTCCAGATCGCGTCTTGCCTGCGGCGCCGCGGTGCGCACAGTCGGCGGCATATGTCGCCGCGTCGAT
>JBEKQH010000214.1:0-4371 GCA_049519915.1 Opitutaceae bacterium | reverse complement strand
CCGGTGAACTGGGCGTAGCGCGCGTTGGCCGCGGCCAGATCGTTGTCGTTGGAGGGATCTTTGATCGCGGCCAAATCGGCCAGATTTTTTCGGATCTGCCGGTCTTCGCGAGCCATTCGCACTTCCATCTCGTCCATCTTTTGGTCGCTCTCCTCGGCGATGTGCGGCGGCAGCAGCGCCAGAATTCGCAGGGCCGAAATCCGGGCCCCGTCCGCCAAAAATATGACCCGCTTGGTCCCGGGTGAATCGGAGCCGGCTTGCTTCTCCACGATATGCGCCAGCGCGTCGTCCTCTTCCTGGAGCGCCTGGGCGGCCGGACCGAAGGCCAGGCGATAGGCTTTGAGATTGGTGTTTTGGACCGCCAGGTTGAGGAGCTCATGGTCGATGCGTTCGAAATCGGCAAACGTTTTTGAAAACTCCGCCAGAAGCGCATTTTCCCGGGTACGGTCGTTCGCTTGCAGGAGTTCGCCTAATTGCCCGCGTTCCTGCTGCAAGGAGGCCGCCGCGGCGCGCGCCTGGTCGGCGAAAGCTTGCGAGTCCTGATCCGTGGTCGCCATGACGGCGCTCTTTTCGGCTTCGGCGGCCGAGGCCAGGGCCACGCGCATTTGGTCCACAAGTTCAATCTGGCGGTCCTTCAAGGCGAGCCTCGCGGCCGGAGTCTGATTCGGCGGGACCCTCATGACCACGAAGATAATGGCTCCAAAAAACGTCGCTCCGGCGGCCATCCAGAGAAACTCTTTGGGGTTTGGTTTCATCGCGGGGAGCCTTTTCCTTGGGTGTGTCGTCAAAATACGCTTTCCCCTGTCATTCTGAGCGTAGCGAAGAATCTCCTTTGTAACACAATACGTTATAAGCCGAAATCGAGATTCCTCGCTGCGCTCGGAATGACATACTTTTTTGGGACACACCGCGTACCCATCTCAAGAAAAATTCCCCGCTACCCCGGCACTCTGCTTGCAGGGAATGCCAGTACCCTGCAAGCAGCGCCTCGGTCCCGGCCCGGCCATGGGTCTCGACGCCGCCACGACGGCTTCCACCCCGTCGCTCTCGGAGAAGAAGGCGAACGTCCGGCCCGCGCCGGGTCCATGCCGAAAATAGTTTCAATTTATAGGCCGGCTCCGCCTTCACCCTTTCTTGGGGTCGGCTTCGTCCAGGGCGAGGTTGAGTTTCAGCACGTTCACCCGCGCCTGGCCAAACAGTCCCCATTGCGGCGGATTGATGAATTTCTCGACGAGGGCGGTGACCTGATCGACGCTCATATTGCGCGCGGCCGCCACGCGGGCGATCTGGAAACGCGCCGCTTCGGGGCTGATGTCCGGATCGAGCCCGCTGGCGGAGGCAAAGACCAAATCTGCCGGCACGGGCGCATCATCCTTTAGTTTGTGCGCCGTGCGCAATGCCGCGAGATTGCTATCGACGTTTTTCTGGAGCTGTGCGCTGGTCGGCCCGAGGTTGCTCGCGCCGGAGGCTCCAAAGCCACCCGGCCCTGTGCCGTAGGAGCAGGCGGACGGGCGCGGCCAGAAATATTTGTCAGTTTGAAACTGCTGCGACAGCAACTCCGAACCGACCACCTTGCCGTTGCGGATCAGGAGGCTGCCGTTGGCCTGGTAGGGAAATATCAGTTGGAAGCACACCGTCATGGCGAGCGGATAAAGCAGGCCCGTGATGACCGTCCACATCAGCGTCTGCAGGATGGATTGAAGAGTGAGTTTAAACATTGGATTGCCTTTCTTGGTTGCTTACGGGGCCAGATGGATGGCCACCAACAGGATATCGAGGAGTTTGATGAAGATGAATGGCACGATGATGCCACCGATGCCGTAAATGAGCATGTTCCTGCGCAGGATCACCGCCGCGCCGAGCGGCTGGTATTTCACGCCCTTTAACGCCAGCGGAATCAGCGCGACAATGATCAGCGCGTTGAAAATCACCGCGCTCAGGATCGCGCTCTGCGGGGAATGCAGATACATGATATTGTATTTGTCGAGCGGCCCGCGGCCCCCGGCCGTGGTTGCGTAGAGCAGGCCGAACATCGCCGGAAGAATGGCGAAGTATTTCGATACGTCGTTGGCGATGCTGAACGTGGTCAGCGCGCCGCGCGTCATCAGCAATTGTTTGCCGATTTCCACGACCTCGATGAGCTTGGTCGGGTTGCTGTCGAGGTCCACCATGTTGCCGGCTTCGCGCGCGGCCTGGGTGCCGGTGTTCATGGCCACGCCGACGTCGGCCTGAGCGAGCGCGGGTGCGTCGTTGGTGCCGTCGCCGATCATCGCAATGAGCTTGCCGCCTTCCTGCTCCTTGCGGATGCGGGCGAGTTTGTCCTCGGGCTTGGCCTGGGCGATGAAGTCGTCCACCCCCGCTTCGGCGGCGATGGCGGCGGCGGTCAGCGGATTGTCGCCGGTGATCATGACGGTCTTCACGCCCATCTTCCGCAATTGCGCGAAACGATCCTTGATTCCGCCCTTGACGATGTCCTTGAGCTGAATGACGCCGAGCATGCGCGGGCCGTCGGCCACGACCAGCGGGGTGCCGCCGGAACGGGAGATATCGTCCACCTTGTCCATGACGGTCTTGTCGACCCGGCCCCCTTGGGCGACGACCCATTGCTTGACCGATTCGGCGGCGCCTTTGCGAATGCGGCGGGTGACGACACTATCGCCGAAATCCACACCGCTCATCCGGGTCTGGGCGGTGAAAGGAATGGGCGTCAATTGCGACTCCGCGACGTCACGGCCGCGCAAATTATATTTCTCTTTGGCTAGCACGACAATGGAGCGGCCTTCCGGCGTTTCATCGGCCAGCGAGGCGAGTTGCGCGGCGTCGGCCAGCTCTTCGATTTTGACCCCCGAGGCGGGAATGAAATCCGTGGCCATGCGGTTGCCGAGCGTGATAGTGCCGGTCTTGTCGAGCAGCAGCACGTCCACGTCGCCGGCGGCCTCCACTGCGCGGCCGCTGGTGGCGAGGACATTGCGGCGCATTAGGCGGTCGATGCCGGCGATGCCGATGGCGCTTAGCAGTCCGCCGATGGTCGTCGGAATCAAGCAGACGATCAGCGACAGCAGCACGGGGATCGACACGAGCACCACGTCGGTTTGTCCGGCCTGGGCCTCATTGTATTGGGCGTAGGGCGGGAGGGTAAAAACCACGACAATGAAGAGCGCGGTTAGGCTGACCAGGACGATATTGAGCGCGATTTCGTTCGGGGTCTTCTGGCGGCGCGCGCCTTCGATCATCGAGATCATGCGGTCGAGGAAGGAATGGCCTTCCTCCGCCGTGACGCGGATCACGATCCGGTCGCTGATGACCCGGGTGCCGCCGGTCACGGCGCTGCGGTCGCCGCCGCTTTCGCGGATGACGGGGGCGGATTCGCCGGTGATGGCGGACTCGTCCACCGTGGCGATGCCTTCGATGACTTCGCCGTCGCCGGGAACCAAATCGCCGGCTTCGCAAACGACGTGGTCGCCAATTTTCAGTTCGCTGCTGGAAACAGAGGTTTCCTGGCCGTTGACAAGCTTGCGGGCCATCGTCTTCGTGCGCATCTTGCGCAGTTCGTCGGCGTGGGCCTTGCCCCGGCCCTCGGCCATGGCCTCGGCGAAGTTGGCGAACAGGCAGGTGAACCACAGCCACAGGCAGATCTGCACGTTGAAGAGCGTGCATTGGTGCGGCACAAACAGGATGATCGTGGTCCAGATCGAGCCGAGATAGACCACGAACATGACAAGGTTCTTGATCTCGTCGCGCGGGTTCAGCTTCTTGAACGAGTCGATCACCGCCTGGCGGACCAGGGAGGAATAGTTGATTTCAAATTTTGTACTCATGATGGATATTCCTTTTTAATCAAAATGTGCGGCCGGCGAGCATGAGACCATGTTCAACCAGGGGCCCGAGGCAGAGGGCGGGGAAAAAGGTCAGGGCGGCGACAATGATGATGACACCGGTCAGGACCAGGCCGAAGGTCCACCCGTGGGTGGGCAGCGTGCCGGGCCCGGCCTCGACGGTCTTCTTGGAGGCCAGGCGGCCGACAATCGCGAGGGCGGCCGCAATCGGAGCGAATCGGCCGATGATGATCGCGACGCCGAGGGCGACATCGTACCAGGGAACGTTGGCATTCAAACCGGCGAAGGCGCTGCCGTTATTGTTGGCCGCTTCGCCGAAAGCGTAAAGAATTTCGCTTAACCCGTGCGGTCCGCCGTTGCCCAGGCTGGCCGCGGCCGAGGGCACGAGTTTGGGCAGGCAGGACATCGCGGTGGGAATCAGGCAGGCCGCGTTGGGCACGAGCACGCCGATCACCGCCCAAGTGGCCACCCAGGCGTCCAGTTTTTTGCCGAGATACTCCGGTGTTCGCCCGATCATCAGCCCGGCGATGAAGAC
>JBEKQH010000213.1:0-4393 GCA_049519915.1 Opitutaceae bacterium | reverse complement strand
AGCGATTGCCCGCTTTGGTCGTAGAGCACCACGACCGGTTTTTTGCCGGGGACGGAGGGCGGCAAGGCAAAGGCGCCGGCAATTTCGGCCGAGGGATCGTTGGCGTTGAACTGGTCGAGCACGGCGAGTTCACCTGTCGGCTTGAGCCGCAAGGCGCGGGCATAACCGGTGCCGCTGACGAGCATTTCCGGCCGACCTTTGCCGTCGACGTCGGCTACCGTCAAGGCGGCGGAATCGAGGTTGTCCACCAGCCCGGGCCGAAAACCCGTCTCGGACGTGGCCTCCTTGAAGGAAAATTTTTCGCCCTGGACAAAAAGCCTCATCGGCTCGAACGGCGTGAAGACCGCGATGTCCAGCTTGCCGTCCTGATTGGCGTCAAACACGCGCACCGCCCGCGGGTCGTTATTTTGGTTCGGCAAGTCGATGGTTTTGAGCAACTGCGGCTGGCCCACCTTGGCGCCCGCCCAGATTTGCAGCGCGTATTTGCCTTTGTCGCTCAAAGCAACCACCAGCTGGTCGTGTCCGGTGCCAGCCAGATCGCCGGTCGCCACCGCGAACGGTTTGCCCGTCACCGGCAGCGGCTGCGGATAGGTCAGACGGCCTTCCGACGTGACCGTGGTCACTCCGACCACCTGCTCCTTCGGGCTGGCCACGAAAAGCGAGGCCCGGCCGCTTCCGTCCCAATCGCCGGCGGCGATGCTGCGGCCATCCGAGAGGGAGGGAAACCGCTTAGCCACGGTGAAGCCGCCGTCGGCCTGGCGAAAATAAATGTAGATCTGCGAACCTTCCGGATCGCTCACCGCGATGTCCTCGCGGCCATCGCCGTCAAAATCGCCAAAGGCGTAGCTTTCCGTGCCGTTGCTGCCCGCGCGCGGCGTAAAAATGCGCGGACGCGGGACCGGAAATTTGTCGGCGTTCGCGCCGCCTTTGGGATCGAGTTCGAAGACGACCAGCTGCCCGGTGGGATCTTGGATGTAGGCAAATTTCGCCGGTTTGTCCGGCCCCGCGGCATTGAGCAACTGCAGCGTGCTGCGCAGCGCCTTGAGCGGATAGGATTGTTCGGGCCCGAACTGGCCGTTGGCCGCCTGCAGACGCACCCGCAGGGTGTCCGCGCCGGCGGAACTAAGATACACCAAGTCGGGCCGGCCGTCCCCATTCACGTCGCACACCTGCAGGCCGTAGCAATTTTCGTCCGACAACGCATAACGTTCGGGCGCGCGGAGAACTCCTTTTTCGTCCTGATAAAAAATCGCCAGTTCTTTTTTACCGAGCATGACAAGATCCTTGCGGCCGTGGCCGGCGAGGTCGGCGATGGCGAGGCAGGACACGAGCTGGCTGGGCTCGGGCGCATCGTCGATTATTTTCTCGGTCCAATCGCCGTTCTTTTTCTGGTAACGGATCGTCAACGCCTGCGGGTCTCCGGTATAAACGAGATCGGGCCGGCCGTCGCCGTTGAGGTCGCCGATGGCGAGATCAAACATCGTGACGCCGGTCGTCAGGCTGATTTTTTTAAAGTGCGCGTCGGCCACAACCGGCTCCCATCGATTAAGGTTGACGGACGGCGGGAGCGGCGGCGGCGGCACACCCGGCTTCAGCTGGTAAAGCAGGTCGATTTGCGCACGGTCGTTGTTGAGCACGGCCAAGTCGGTCAAGCCGTTCCCGCTCAAATCCGCCGGCGTGAGCGCGCGGGTATTCCAATCGACCTTGATCACTTCAGGCGGCCCGAGCGCAATGCTTTCCCCTAACGGTTTCTCGGCGATCACCGGCGAAGCGGCGCCGGCGGCCAAGGCCGCCGCAAAAAATAAGATATATTTCACGGAGTCGTGGGATAAGCGATGCGCACCGTGCTATAAAGGCCGTTGGCATCTTGGTCGATGTAGGAGCGGGAATAACCCCAGTATTTTCCCAGCGTGGCGGCGTCGGGCTTGGCCCGGTCGTCGACCAGGGCTTTGTCCGGATCGGATGCCGGGCCGGCTCCGCCCTGAGCCCGCCGCGCGGCCGCCATTTTCCAGCTCGTTTCGATGGCCTGGACCATCACGTCAAAACCCAAGGGCATCGTTTGGCTGAGATCCGCGTAGCTAAAACCACGTGCGCTGTCCGGCAGATCGGCGAGCAGATTGCGTTTCACGTCATTCTTGTCCCAAAATGACGGCTGACGGCCGTCGAGCCCCTGGAGGGCGGATTCAATCGGCGTGGCGGAACCGACCCCGAGGAAAAACCACCCGTCCGTTACGGCGTAGGAGAATCCGCGCGCAGCCGGACGCGGCGCTTCACCCTCGGCAGACGGCGATTGCGGCGGAGAAAAGGTGTAGATATCGTGGCCCAGATAGGAACGCATTTCGAACAACTTGTCCGCGCCGTCGCCCAAGAGCCCGCGCTTGATCGATTCGATTGTCGCGGTCATCGCCGTGGCATTTTCGATGGAGAAAGCATAAAACTGGCTGAGGCGTTCGTTGACCGGCGCATCGGGCGGCGCCGCGTCGTTCAACGAGGTGGCCAACACGACCTGATCGCCAAAATTGCCGATCAGATCGCGCTGCAGGTCGATGCCGGCACGCTGGTTGAAGTTTTTGACGTAACCGTCGAACATGCCGCCCAAAAAAGGGCTGATGTTTCCGAGGATATCGTCAAACGCCGCATAAAAATTCTTGAGACTGAAGCGCGCCGATGATACCGAGACGCTCTTGCCCGGCACAAACCGCGGCTGGGGCGGCGCGCCGTTGGCGTAGGCGAGCAACCGGGTGAGACCGCGGCGTTCGTTATAGGTGAGCCCGACGTTGAGATCGGTGAAAGTCTCGCCCAGGGTCAGGGTCAGGTAGAGCTCGTTGACCGTATCGAGCCCCAAGGCCGGCAGGATCGTCGTCGGATCGACCGCCAGGGGGCTGCCGGCGCCTTTATGTCCGGCGATGGCCTTTTGCACGGCCGGATACATCGCCTTGACGTTGGCGTAATAATAAATTTGCGCATCCCCTACCCGCCGGCGCATCCGCATAAATCCGTCCGATTTTCCAAGGGCGTTGTCGTGGCCGCCTTGGTGCGCGGCGTTGAGCGTCTGCTCCAGCAGATCTTGCGAAGAGCCAAAGTAAAAAATTCCGTTCGCGACCGTCCAGAGGCCCTTCGGCCGGTCCCCGGGCGGATTTTCCCCCGCCGGCTCGCGAAGAAGATGGAGCGTCGCGCCGCCAAATGTTTCCGTCGTTTCAAGAGGGTCTTTGGCCTTGGCCTCAAGATCGGCGATGAGTTTTTCGATCTGGGTCGTATGACCGCCGATGGCGATCGCCATGAGGAACGGAGGCGGATCCTTCTTGGTTTGGGCGGCTTTGATGACCGCGCCAATGTCGGGAACCACCACGAGCGCCTCGCCCGTGGCGAAGCCGAGCAAACCGTCCACCGTATAGCCCGTGGCGGTTTTGCAACGTTCGTCCCATTCGTCCGCTTTCAACTGCGCACACAAAGGCGCAAAATATTTCTGCACCTGCTCGTCATGCCAGGTTTTCATCCACGGCGTGGCCGGCCAGCGCTTGATCAAAGCGGGCAGATCGGTGATATATATGGCCAAGGCCGTGTCGTCGCCCACCAGGTCGACCAAGGGTATTGGCGCGCCAGCGGGTTGCGCCGACGCGACGACCGCCAGGTTGGAAACCTTTGGCGCCACGGGGCCGGCCGGGGCCGCGGCCGGCGGCGTCAGCCCAACCGGTTTCGGAGCCGCCGCCTGGGGGAGCGGTGCGGTCACCGCAGTCGGCGCAGCCGACCCGCGGCCCGCGGCCGCCTTCCAACTGCGATAGCCAAAATAGGCCCCGGATAGGGCGAGCACAACAACGACGGCGAGGAGCGGAGTTTTCTTCATGGACGTGGGTAAGGCGCCGCTGGGCCTTTGACCGGCTGGGGTGGAATGAGATAGCGATAGCCGGCATTGGGATTGCGCGGGTCAAAGGCAAATGCGTCGCGATTTTTCAGAAACATTTTCACCACCGACGAAGGCACGGCGAAATTGAGTCCCTCCACTCCGACCATCATCGCCTTCATGTCGTTCACCCCGATCACTTCGCCCCGCAGATTAAAAAGCGGCCCACCGGAATTGCCGGGGTTCACCTGCGCCGTGGTCTGGATGTAAAGCTGGCCGTCCAGCGGACGGTTCTTCTGGGCGATAATCCCTTGGGAGACGCTGCGGTCGAGACCGAGCGGACTGCCGATGGCAAAGACCGTCTGGCCTTCGGTCAGCTCATCGGAATCGCCGATCGGCACGACGGGAAAGACCGTCGGCCCGGCGTTTTCGATTTTCAGCAGCGCGAGGTCGAGCCGGGAGTCGAACGCCACGATGCGAACCTTGTTGAACTGCACCCGCTCGAGTTCGGTCGCGCCTCGGCGAAATTGCGTGATGGAGATGTCGTATTCC
>JBEKQH010000212.1:0-4399 GCA_049519915.1 Opitutaceae bacterium | reverse complement strand
GTTTCGGATAGTATTTGGTAATTGGTAGTTGGGATTTAGGTCACGATTGTCGGTTCACAGTTCACTGTTATCTGGCACTTGTTACTTGAGCCTTGGTCACCCTTTGTTCGCCATTCCTCATTCTGAATTCGCCATTCGTAATTCCTCCATGCCTGCTCCGCCCACCTTTCGCGAAGCCCTGCGCTTCTGGCTGAAGCTTGGATTCATCAGCTTTGGCGGGCCGGCGGGTCAGATCGCGGTCATGCAAACGGAGCTCGTCGAACGGAAGAAATGGATCGATCAGGACCATTTTCTCCACGCGCTCAACTATTGCATGCTGCTGCCCGGGCCCGAAGCGACCCAACTCGCGATTTACTGTGGTTGGTTGCTGCATCGCCTGCGCGGCGGGATCGCGGCCGGAGTGCTCTTCGTGCTGCCGTCGGCGGTGGTTCTGTGGATCCTGAGCTTTGTCTATGTGCGCTGTGGTACGCTGCCGTGGATTGCGGCGATCTTTTACGGGCTGAAACCCGCGGTCATCGCCATCGTCGCCGCCGCTGTGTTGCGGATCGGGAAAAAGGCGTTGAAGACGCCGGCGCTTTGGGCGGTGGCGGCGACGGCTTTTGTGGCGATCTACTTTCTCCATGCGCCGTTTCCCGCGATCGTCTTCGCGGCGGGCGCCCTCGGATACTTCGGCGGCAAATTTTTCGGGTGGGCCGGGCCGACCTTGCCTACGGCGGGAAGGCCTGACCACGGCGTCCGACTGCTGGCCGGGCCGGCCCCGGAAACGCCGGTGGGTTCCCCCTGGCGTTATTCGCTGCGGATCGCAGTGGCGGGCGGCCTGTTGTGGATGGCGCCGGTGGTGGCGATGGGGCTGTGGCAGGGATGGAACAGCGCGCTGGCCCGCGAAGGAGTTTTTTTCAGCAAAGCGGCCTTGGTCACTTTCGGCGGCGCGTATGCCGTGCTGCCCTATGTGGCGCAACAAGCGGTGGAGAAATTTGCCTGGCTGGGCGCGCCGCAGATGCTCGACGGCCTCGGCCTGGCGGAAACGACCCCCGGCCCGCTCATCATGGTGCTGCAATTCGTGGGTTTCCTCGGCGGTTGGAACCATCCCGGCGCGCTTCTGCCATGGCTGGCCGCGACGCTCGGCGCGGCCCTGACAACGTGGGTGACGTTTGTGCCGTGCTTCATTTGGATTTTTCTCGGCGCGCCCTACATCGAGCGAATGCGGGAGCATTCCCGGTTGAATGCGGGTTTGACGGCGGTGACCGCGGCGGTCGTGGGCGTGATCTTGAACTTGGCCGTGTGGTTTGCCGGACATGTCATTTTTCCCCGCCACGCCCCGACGGATTGGTTTGCGCTCGGCGTGGCGCTGGTGGCCTTTTTGTTTCTACAGCGTTTCAAGACCGGCATCATTCCGATCGTCCTGGCCGGCGGCGCGCTCGGCCTCGTCTGGCAGATGGTTTTTAAAAGCATGTTTTAACCGCGAATGAACGCGAATGGACGCGAATTAAGATGACTCTATTAAATTTTTTCCGCGGATGGCGCGGAAAAAATTACCCGGCGAAAAACTTTACGATGCGGCGCAGGCTGGTCGCGAGCGCATCGATTTCTTCGGGCGTATTGTAAACATAGAAACTCGTGCGGGTGGTGCCGGTAAGACCGAGCTTCTTCATCAGCGGCTGGTTGCAATGGTGGCCGCCGCGCAGCGCGATGCCATCCTGGTCGGCGAATGTCACCACATCGTGTGCATGCACGTCGCGCAGGGCGAAGCTGACCAGCCCGCCGCGTGCGCCGGGCGGCCCGAGCAGGCGGATGCCGGGCAGTTCGCCCAATTTTTCGTAGGCGGCGCGCGCCAGCCCGTCGTCGTGCCTTTCAATGGCGGCGCGGTCGAGCGCGTCGAGGAAATCGCAGGCCGCCGCGAGACCGACGGCGTCGGCGACATTGGGCGTTCCGGCCTCGAACCGTTCCGGTGAGGGTTTCCAACGGCTCTCAAAAAAATCGGCCGAGGCGATCATGCCGCCGCCGCCTTGCCACGGCGGCAGGGCATCGAGCAAGGCGCGGCGTCCGTAAAGCACGCCGATGCCGGTGGGGCCGGCCATCTTGTGGCCGCTGAAGGCGAGGAAATCGCACCCGAGGGCCCGGACATCGAGCGGCAGGTGGCCGACGGATTGCGCGGCGTCGACCAGCGTGAGGGCACCGGATTTTTTGGCGCGCGCGCAAAGTTCCGCCACGGGATTGATTGTGCCGAGCGTATTTGAAATGTGGGTAAAGGCGAAAATTTTGACCTCCGGCGTAAGCAGCCGGTCAAGAGGCGCAAGATCGAGCCGGCCGTCGTCGCCGGTGACGGGCACGAAGCGAAGGGTGGCGCCGGTGCGCTGGGCGATCAGCTGCCATGGCACCAGGTTCGAATGGTGCTCCATTTCGGTGAGCAGGATGACGTCGCCTTTCTTCAAATGAGCTCCGCCCCAAGCTGCGGCCACGAGGTTGATCGACTCGGTGGTGCCGCGGGTAAAAATAATCTCGGCCGGCTCGGCGGCGTTGATGAACCGCGCCAGCCGGGCGCGGGCCGCCTCGTAGGCATCGGTCGCGCGCATGGAGAGCGCATGCAACCCGCGGTGGACGTTGGCGTTGTCGCGTTCGTAGAAATGGGCGAGCGCGTCGAGGACCAGGCGCGGCTTGTGCGTCGTGGCGGCATTGTCGAGATAGACGAGCGGTTTGCCGCCCGGCAGGATTTGGTGCAGGGCGGGAAACTGCGCGCGGAGATCGGTCCAAGTTGACATGAAGAAGAGTAGAATAGTATTTAGTATTTGGTATTTAGTAGTTTGTAATTTTATCGGCGATCTTGGGCTTTGATCTGACGCTTGCGGTGCCCCGAGCCGGTCGAGGGGTGTATCAAGGGCCGTGCGTGCTAACTACCAAACGCAAACGGCCAATTACCCCGTGGTTGGTTATCAGGACTTGGAGGTTGGATATTCGATGTTGGATGTTGGAGGTTCACGGAGAGCGTCCAAAGCGGCGCGCCAGGCGAGGGTGGCGCATTTGATGCGGGCCGGGTAGGCGTGCACGCCGGCGAAAGCGGCGAGGTCGTTGAGTTCATCGGAGGCCTGGCCGGTGGTGATAATCTGATGGAATTCGTCGAAGAGGGACTTGGCCTCCGCCGTGGTCTTGCCCTTGAGGCGCGTGGTCATGACCGAGGCGCTGGCTTGGGAGATAGCGCAGCCCTCGCCCTCGAAAGCGATGTCGGCGATGTGGTCGCCGTCGAGGCGCAAGAAGACGGTGCACTGGTCGCCGCAGGAAGGATTATCGCCATGGGCCGTGCGGTTGGCGGTGGGCATTCTGCCGCGGTTGCGCGGACGGCGGTTGTGTTCGAGGATGATCTGCTGATAAAGCTCGTCGAGGTCGCTCATGGAAGGGGCGAATTTCAATCGCGACGGCACGATTGGCAACTGCGTTAAGCGGATGTCCAAAAGTCCCGGGGTGTGGTCGGCATCCTGTTTTTCCTCTTGGTGGATCCACCGGATAGTATTCTTCTATTTAGAGACCCTGTTAGCCCTATCCGCGCAAGCCGCGGGAAAAATCCTCCATGTCGAAAAACAGTCGAGCCCGAGAAGCGGCCAAAACCACGAACCGCGTCGTCCCGCCGATCGGGCCGAACGTCTTCGTCGTCAACGGCCGCGTCCTCCTGGCCGGAAGCATCGTCGCGTTGGCGGCCTTGGCAGTGTACCTGAACAGCTTCTCCGGGCCGTTTATTTTGGACGATGCTTGGTCGATCACGACCAACCCATCCATTCATCGGTTCGGAACCGCTTTTTCGCCGCCGCCGGACAAGGGCGTCGGGGGCCGTCCCTTGCTCAATCTGACATTTGCCGTCAACTATGCGCTGAGTGGCCTGAGCGTGGGGAGCTATCATGTGTTCAATTTGCTCATCCATGCGTTGGCTGGTCTGACCCTATTCGGCATCGTGCGGCGCACGCTCCTTGAACCTCCAACGCCCACGTCGGACCATTCGATCGTTCAGCAGCCAATCTTTAGGAAAGACGCGACGTGGTTGGCTCTGGCGGTGGCGGTAATCTGGATGGTGCATCCGCTTCAGACTGAGGCGGTAACCTATATTTCCCAACGTGCCGAGTCGTTGATGGGGCTGTTTTATTTGCTCACGCTGTATTGTTTCGTCCGCTCGGCCGAGCGGCGGAGTCGAGAGCCAAGAGTCCAGAGCCAAGAGCCAGACCCTTCCGTAGCTGGGATCGGCTCTCAACGCTCGACTCTCAGCTCTAGACTAGGGTCCTCGGCCTCCGGGATCTGTCCTCTGTCCTCTGCCCTCTGGCTTCTGGCCTCTGTTGTATCCTGCCTGCTGGGTATGATGAGCAAGGAAGTGATCGTGACGGCTCCGGTGATGGTCTTTTTGTACGACCGGACCTTT
>JBEKQH010000211.1:0-4761 GCA_049519915.1 Opitutaceae bacterium | reverse complement strand
GTTTACCGCGCCCATACCGGCCTTCGCCTGCAATTAGCCCCACACCCCTTGCCCACAATCACCGATTGGGGAGATATTGCTAGCCTGCGCGGGCTCCGTAAAGCCGTTTTCGGATAGGAACAAATCTAGACGTCTGGTCTTTGTTGTGCAGATCGACCTTGTAGGCCGAGTGATGGCCGTGCATTCGTGGGGCTATTTCCCAGACGTAGAGCTTGTTTAAGCCTGTGGATTCTCCAGGCCTTAGGCGGGGCGGCCGCTGCGTGCGCTTTGAACCCTGCCCAATGACCGTCACTGTCGGTCGGTCAGCTATCCGCTATCTTTTTTGCCTGTCCCTATTTCTACTCTATTACCATCGCCGTTTGCGGTCCGTTATTTCGCCTGTCCCTTTTGCTTTGGTCGCCTGTTACGAATAGCCTGTCCCTGACAGTCGCAGGAGGTCCGCGCTGCAGTCGTGGTCCCATATTTCAATACTCTGTTCTAAATTCATTTCTCGGTTACCCGTCTGTTGCCAAGTTGTAACGTTTGCACCGGATTTGAGGTAAATATTCTTGCCACACGCTTGCGAATCAACCGTTGTTCGCTGCCATTTCAGCCGTCCCAAGCTCCTGTATTCCGCCGGCTCCAAATCACATAAGTAATGGCCCTCATTCGTTTTTATTAAAAGTAAGCGTAGAGCTAAAAAGATCCTCAGGGAAATCGCTTGCCACACCCAATATCCCGGAGGAGATTGCTGCTCCTCTTTTTTTGCCCAACTTCACGCGGACCTCGGCCCGCTTTGTTCACTTCATGGACGACCCTGCAACCAAGGAAAATCCTACTTCGGATTTCAATAAGTTAGACCTGAGCCAGCTTCAAAGCTTCAGCTTCGGCACCCAATGGACGCAGGACAAGACTGATCCTGCGGACCGCGCAGGTTCGCGCAACCGGCGTGACGACCGACCGCCCCGCGAAGGCGGCGATAGGCGCCCTGACTCGCATGATGGCGGCGCGGCACATCGGGATCGCCGCGCATTTCGCAAGCCGGCTGCCGCCCCCGTCCCCGCGGCCTCACCTGCCGGTGGCGAACCGCCCGCATCGGCTAATCGTCCGGTCCGCCGTGAGCAGGATCCTCGAGGGGGGCCGCGTCAATATCCGCCGCGCCGTGCACAAGAGGCGCCGCGTCTGCCCTACGAAAGTCCCTATTTAAACGTCGCTTTCTATCCCGAGGACACAAGTTTTAGCGCGCTTGCGAAAACTATCCGTGCCTCTTGCCGCACGCTCGAACTTTTTGACATTGCGCGCACTATTCTAGCCAAGAACGAACGGTTCGTCGCCGTCGTCCAGCGCAAGCCCGCGGCCGCGGATGGCGCCCCTGCGGTCAAGCTTTCACCGTTTTATATCAGTGTGCCCGACGGCCTGCCCTTTGAGACCGAGGATGCCGTCGTCGACCACGTGTTGGAGAAGCATCTCGATAAATTTTTCGATCGCGCCGAAATTGAAATCGATCCACCCAAGGGAAATTTTCAGGTGATTAACCGCTGTACCCTTACCGGCGAACTTCTCGGCCCGCCCAATTACCATCGCTACACGCAGATTGTCCTTCAGCACCACGCCGCCACCGCGGCTCGCATGCCCTTTGACAGGTTCCGCGAACGCATCGAATCCGTGCGCGATCCGGAATTAATCAATCAGTGGCTCGAAAAGATGAAGAAGGCCACGCGCTACACGTGGAAGGCCGGCAGCCCGGCCGAGCCCGCCAAGTCTTCATCGATGCCCGCTGTGGCTGCCGATGCCACCCAGCCCGCGGTGACCGTGGCCGACGCCAAGCCGCAAGTTTCAAGCGTCCAACCTCCGGTGTCCGAGCCCTCCGCCCCCGCCGTGATTGCCGAGGAAACCAAAAAGCCCGAACCTGTCGCTGAAACGTCCGGCATCGCGCCCCAGGCTCCGTCCGTCGAAATACCAGCAGGTCAGGCGCCGTCTGCCCCGGCCTTCGATACGATCGAGGAGGCCCGAACTTATCTTCTTTCCCATGCGCCGGAAAAGGTTTTTCGCGCGGTCGACCCCGTGCGGTTTCCCGGCAAATTGCTCGAAATGATTGCGCCCGGCGAAATCCGCCGGGCGGTGGAGGGCCATCTTGAACGTCAGCGGCGCTTCCCGCTCGACACCGCCAATGGTCTCCGCGGCCGACTCCGTCGCGAAAGTTTCACCATTTTCAAAAAGGGCTCCAAGGGGGTCAGTTACGTATGTGCCGTCAAGCGCCGGTTCCGCGTTCCCGGCCAGGTTTTTGCCGAGAGCATCGGCACGCTGATCGCATTTATCGAGGCCCACCCGATGGTCAGGGCGAGCGAGCTTCCCGAAAGATTCCTCGGCCTTGGACCTATTTCGAGTCTCCAGGGCTCGCCAACCGAGACGACCTCCGGAGAAATCCCCGCCCTTCCGGTCCCTTCGCTCACACCCGAACAACGCGGCCAACTCGCGCGCCTGCAAGGCGATTTGCGCTGGCTTGTGACCGAGGGTTATGTGACCGAGTTTATCGACGGACGCCTCTTTGCGCCGCCGCCGATCGCCGAGGCCAAGAAGAAGGAAGCGGAGGCGGCCGAGCACGACCCGGAGAACTTTCCTGAGCCTGCGGCGGCCGAACGGACGTCGGACGAGCCGACTCCGACCGAAGTTTCGGGGCGAAAACCTGATGACGAATCCACGGCCGAAATTCGTCCAGAAACGACAGGGGACACCGTGCCGGGCGCGACGCAGGTTGAACCCGTTGCCCCCGTGACGGAATCCGAACCTCCAAAGCCGGCCGATGCCACAGGGTCTGCGATTTAAAGTAGCCGAATCGAATGCCGGCCATCGCCGGACATGCCGAGACCGAAATGCAGCGAGTTGTCCGGGAGCCAGCCGGTAATTTTCTCCGGCCACTCGACGGCGAGGCACCATGGGCTGGTGAGAAAATCATCAAGCATGAGCGCTTCGATCTGCCGCGGGTCATCGAGACGGTAGGCGTCGAGGTGGACCAGCGTCTTCCGGCCGCCGCCTGGGCCGGCCCGGGAGGACTCAGGCGCGTAGTGGAGACAGAAAATCGTGAACGTCGGGCTGGTCACCGGTTCGACAATGCCTAAGCCTCGGGCCAGACCTTGGACGAAGGTCGTCTTGCCGGCGCCGAGATCGCCGTGCAAGGCGAGGGTGGCGTCAGCGGGGAGCGAAGTGGCCAGTTCGGCGGCGAGGACGCGTGTCTCTTCGGCCGAGGCCGTGGTGACACCGCCACGAAGTTTTTCAAAGAGGGTCATGGATCGCCAAGCGCCAAAACTTCAGCGGGCAAATACCGAAAGAAGCTGATCGATCGGATCATGCGGTTATGCCTTCAGATGTTCGTAGCCGCGGTAGAGGCCGAGATCCAGGGCCTCAGCGGGGGCTTTCCCCGCACGCACAAATTGGCCGATACGGGTGAGCCGGGTATGCGGAAAAGCGCGGCGCCATTTTCTCTCAAAAGCGGCGAGAGCGACGGAACCGCGGGCGCCGTGGGCAAAAACGAGCTCGTAATCCTCGCCGTCGCTAAGCGCGTGGTGGAGGGGCGGGTTCTTCGTGCGGGCGGCGAGACGCCGCGCGGCGGCGCTGACGGGCACGGAAGAGGCATCGATGGCGGGGAAAGCGCCGGACGGCGTAAGCGCGCGAAGGTCCTTCGCCAAACCGTCGCTCACATCCATCATGGCGCCGACGGCGGTCTGGCGGGCAAGCCAGGCTCCCTCGGCCAGACGGGGTATAAACCGCCAGTGGTGGCCGAGCCGGCTGCCGCCGAGTTCGCCGGTCACATAGATCGCATCGCCCGCCCGGGCACCGCTGCGTGTGACCACACGCGGACCGACGGCTGCGCCGAGCAGGGTGAGATAGGCACCGACAAAGTTTTCCGCTTGAGCCAGATCGCCGCCGACGATGCGGACGCGCCAGCGCCGCGCCGCGGAGGCCAAACCACGGTAAAACTCCTCCAACCAATGCAGGCTTGTCCGCGGATCGAGCGTGAGCGCGAGCAAAGCGGCGGTGGGCCGCGCGCCCATCGCCGCAAGGTCGCTCAGATTGCGCTTGAGCAATTTTTCGCCGACAGCGCCCGCTGGCGTGGCATCGTCAAAATGCCGGCCATAAATCACGGGGTCGACGGTGATAAGTTGGCGCGCCCCCGCAACGGCGTCCGGCAATACGGCACAATCGTCGCCAATGCCATATGGGGCGCGCGGTGAAACCGCACCGAGCCAATGGCGGATCAAGACGAGGAGATTTTCTTCGCCCTGCGCGGCCACGGAGCCGGATTTTTCTTTGGTGAAGGGAGACATGGGTGCGAAAGACTGAAGGCTGAAAACAAACAATTCGCGCAGATCAGGCAAACCAGCGAGGACAAGCAGGATCATATTGAGATTAAATAGGCCATGCGCGACCATGGTGACGCCGATGCGGCCGGTGCGCTCGTAGGCCAACGAAAATACGACGGCGAGTGCGGCCAAGGGAAGAAAACTGGCCAGATTGCAATGCGCCGCGGCGAAGACCACCGCGGGTAACAGCAGGGCGACCCAACGAGGAACCCGCGTACGCAGGTAGCGAAACAAACCGGCGCGAAAGACCAGTTCTTCCGCGACAGGCGCCAGGACGGTCGCAAGGACAAAAAACAGAACCATCAGAGTGGGCGACTTCAACCGGAGAAGAATCCCTAGGGCTTCCTGTGGCTCCAACCGTAGGTGGAGAAATCGGCTGACCAAATAAAACGTACCGCTGGCGAGTAAAGTCACGGGTAGC
>JBEKQH010000210.1:0-4417 GCA_049519915.1 Opitutaceae bacterium | reverse complement strand
CGGGCTTTTGTTGGACCTTGGCCGCCATGATCTTGATCGCGTCGTCCCGGGTCGCGGGATCCTTGAGATAGGCGACGCATTTGTAATAAATGGCCGCGACCTTGGCCCAATCGTCGTGATGGGCGGCCAGACTGGTCGGATTGACCGCCAGCACGTCGTAGATCAATCCTTTGGCGTCCGCGCTGGTGAAGAGGCGCTTGGAACCTGGAGCCGAGACCAACGCCTGGCTCGAAATGGGATACCAGGCACCGACGGCGGCGACCTGGCCCGAGGCGAGCGTCTGCGGCATGTTGTTGGTGGGCGTGTTTACCAGCGTGACGTCGCTTTGTGAAAGGCCGTTGCGCTTGAGACCTTCCAGCAGGAGGAAGTGTTCGACGAGGCCAAGCTCGATGGCGACCTTCTGGCCTTTGAGATCCTTGATCGACTTGATGCCGGGCTTTCCGATGATCATGTCGCTGCCTTCGCTATAGTCGATGATGGTGATGAACTTGCTCGGGGCGCCGGTCGCGCCCGCGCCCATCGCGTCCGAGGCCACGATGCAGTCGGCGTCGATTTTGCCGGCGGCAAACGCGTCGATCGACGGTCCATAGTCGAACCAGATCAATTTGGCATCGACGCCGGCGTCCTTGAACCAGCCCTTCTGCACGGCGATTTCAAAGACGGTGTAACCGGGCCAGTCGCTATAGCCAATCTTGAGCGGGTCGGCGGACAAAACCGGACGCAGCGCGGTCAGCGAGGCCAGGAGGAGAAGACAGGCGATCCAACGGGAGAATTTCATGGAGAAGAGTGTTACGATTTGTTTCTTGCGTATTACGCAGGCAAAATAAGCACGTAGTATGCCACCGCGAGCGTTCCGCTCGCGGAGTAGTAGGTAATTTGTAATTGGCCGTTGGTCTGGACGCCCTCCTTCACCTTTTCGATAGGCTCATTACAGGCAAGCCTCCCGACCAGTTCGGAGCTTTGCGCTCAGGGCTTGGAAGAGCACGGCCCGCCCCGGATCGAAACAGATTCCACACTGCTAATGACCAACTACCAACTACCAACTACCAACTACCAACTACCAACTACCAACTACCACTCCGCATCCGTCAGCTTCCAGCCGCCGCCCAGGGCCTGGTAAAGTTGGATCACCGCCAGGAGTTCGTCGCGGCGGGTTTGGGCCAGCGCCACTTCCGCCGGGAAAAGCTGCTGTTGGGCCTGCAGCACTTCGTAATAGCTGGCGTTGCCTTCGGTATAACGCTGCCGCGAAATTTTGACCGCCTCTTGGTAGGCGCCGACGGCCTGTTCCAGCTGACCCCGGACGGCGGCCAGTTTTTGGCGCGAAACCAGTGCGTCGGCCACTTCGGCGAACGCGTTGAGCGCGGTTTGCTGGTAGTGGAGCTTGGCCTCTTCCCACTCGGCCTTCGCTTCCCGGTATTGTCCCCTCAGTCCGCCGCCTTGGAAAAGCGGGCCGGTGGCCTCGGCGCCGACGGACCATAGGCCGGCGGCGTGCGTGGTGAGGTGATCAAGCTGCGGGCTGACCGCGCCGATCAGCGCGCTCAGGCCGATGCGGGGAAGGAATCCGCCAACGGTGACGCCGATCCCGGCGTTGGCGGCGCGCGCGTTTTCCTCCGCCTCGCGGATGTCGGGACGGCGTTCGAGCAGTTGGGAAGGCAGTCCAGCGGGCACCTCCGGCGGCGTCGGCTCATCCGACAGGCGGCCACTCCGGACGAGGGCGCCGGGGTTGTGGCCGAGCAGGACGCTGATCAGGCTTTCCTTGATCGCGATCTGCCGTTCGAGCTCGGGCACGTGCGCCGCACTCATGGCCATCGCCGCTTCGGCGCTGGAGGTGTCGAGTTTTGAAACGACGCCTCCTTGCAGCCGCTGATTGAACAGTTTCAGGCTGTCGCCAAAGGAGTCGGTTTCCTGGTGCGCGATGGCCAGCTCTGCATCCAGTTCCAGAAGTTGGAAATAGGCGGTGGCGACCTGGCTGGCCAGGCTGAGCAAGACCCCTCGCCGGGCTTCCTCCGTGGCGAGGTATTCCGCGCGGGCCTGTTCGTTTAGCCGGCGAACGCGGCCCCACAGGTCGAGTTCCCAGGCGGCGCCCACGTATCCGTCAAATCCGTTGGTCGTGGCCCCGTTTCCCAGCGGGTTGGCGTTGCCCAAGGTGGCGTTGCGGCCGCGATCGGCGTTGCCTTCGTAGCCGAGGGCGGGAAAGAGCTGTCCGTGGACTTGGGCGGCGATCGCCCGGGCTTCATCGACCCGGGCGGCCGCAATGCGGGCGTCAAAACCGTCGGCTAATGCGGCGCGGACCAATGCCTTGAGCTGGTTGTCCCGATAGATGTCCCACCACGCGACATCGGCGAAGGAACGGTCGGTCGCCGTCGCCTGATCGCGAAACGCCGCCGGCGCCTTGACGTCGGGGCGCTTGTAATTCGGCCCGATGGCGCATCCTGCAAGAAGCATGACGAACAAAAACCAGGTCCAGGTAGGGCGGGTTATCCCTAACCCGCCGAGCCGTCCCATCATCGTTCTCTTACTCGTTATCGTTCTCAAATCAATGTACGTGAGAGAACGAGAATGATTACGAGAACGAGAAAGACCGATCATGTCGCCTTCGGCTGGGTTCGCTCCGCCCGTTCCGTCTCTCCGAGTTGAAAAATTCATTTTCAATGTCCTCCTGAACTCGTCGGAGGGCGGGTTTCGCCCGGCGGAGTCACGTCTTTCGGGCAGACCGGATGGAGCGGGCTCTGGTGCGCGCTGTGCGGAAGGCCTTTGGTCGCCCACATTTCGATCACGTAAAACGTGACGGGAATCAGGAAGATCGCGAGCGCGCTGGCTGCGAGCATGCCGCCGATCACCGCTGTGCCCATGACCTTGCGCGACACCGCGCCCGAGCCGTCGGCCAGCCAGAGAGGCACGCATCCGAGAATGAAGGCGAGAGACGTCATCAGAATGGGTCGGAGCCGGATTTTAGCGCCCTGCAGCGCGGCCTCCAGCAATGGGACGCCATGTTCATACCGGGTGCGGGCGAATTCGACGATCAGGATGGCGTTCTTGGCCGACAAACCGATGAGCATGATCAGGCCGATCTGCGCGAACACGTTATTCTCCATGCCCCGCATCCAGAGGGTGGCGTAAGCGCCGAAGACGGCGATCGGCACGCCGAGCAGGACGCTAAATGGGAGGGACCAGCTTTCGTACAGCGCGGCGAGAATCAGAAAGACGAAGAGCACCGAGAGCGCAAAAATAGCGGCGGGCGGCACGCCTTCCTGGGCCTTCTTCTCCTGGAACGACATTCCGAGGTAATCGAATCCCATCTCTCGCGGCATCGTCTGGGCAAAGACCTCCTCAAGTGCGTGCCGGGCTTCGTCGGAACTATAGCCGGAGGCGGCCGTGGCGTTAATTTGCGCACTGCGAAACAAATTGTACCGCAGGGTGAATTCGGGGCCGAGATGGTCTTCCACTGTCGTAAAGGCGGTGAGCGGAACCATCGCGCCGTCGCGATTGCGGACGTAATAGCTGCCCAGCTTGTCCACGCTGTTACGGTATTCGCCTTCGGCCTCGACGTAGACCTGCCATTGGCGCCCAAAACGGTTGAAATAGTTCACAAAAATGCCGCCCATGTAGCACTGGAGCGTCCGATAAACGTCCGCCAGGGCCACGCCCTGTTTCAGGACCTTGTCGCGGTCAACCTTGACGAATTTTTGCGGGACGGCCGGCAGAAACGTCGTGGAAAGGCTGCCGCCGTTTTTGGGATCGAACTCCGGGCGCAGGCGCGCCGCCGCCATGAACTTGTCCAGGTTATCGGCCAAAAAGCCGATGTCTTTGCCGGCGCGATCCTCGAGCACGCAGATGACGCCGCCGGCGGTGCCGACGCCCGGGATCGACGGAGGTGAAAAGGCCAGAGCTCGTCCCTCCGGAATTTTGGCCAGTTCACGGTTCAGATGGGCTTTGATGGCGTCATAGCGTTCCTCCGGCCGGGTCCGTTCCGACCAAGGTTTGAAATTAACGAAAAAGAAAGCGCTATACGTATTGTAGACGGTGCTGAGGAGACTGAATCCGATGATAGACGTGCAGCTTCTCACGCCCGGGGTGCTGAGTAAGATTTTCTCGACCTTGCGGGCGGTC
Source organism: Opitutaceae bacterium (assembly GCA_049519915.1). Lineage (GTDB taxonomy): Bacteria > Verrucomicrobiota > Verrucomicrobiia > Opitutales > Opitutaceae > DASRHD01. The sequence continues at coordinate 307 of JBEKQH010000210.1, read as the reverse complement.
TCGCTGGTCCGCTGGAGGGAGGATGCATTGGGCAATTGCAGTCCGACATAGACGTACCCCTGGTCTTCATCCGGCAGGAACGACGAGGGTAACCGGTGGCCGATCCAGGCCGCGCCGAGCGCAAAACAGACCAGGATGATGAAGCTGACCAGGCTTTTGTGTATCAGGTGGCGGGACAGGCCCACATAGCCGTCGGTCGCGCGCTTGAAGGTGCGATTGAACCAACCATAAAAAGCTCCCAATGGGCCGCGGGTCTTCTGCTTGGGCCGGAGCAGCATCGAGCAAAGGGCGGGGCTGAGCGAAAGGG
>JBEKQH010000209.1:0-4418 GCA_049519915.1 Opitutaceae bacterium | reverse complement strand
CGTCACGGTGCCCCTGCGCGCCCGGATTGAGTGTGCGCTTGAATTCGACTTTTCCGAAAACGAGATCCTCACGCTCCAGCTCTCGGCGATCTCGGACGAGCCAAAAATGCAGCAACGGTGGTCGCCGCGTGGCTGGAACGCCGGGCCGGCCGCCGGCAAACCGGCCGGCCAGGGACTTTATTATTCGTTTGACCGCACCGCACCGCAGGAGGCGGCCAGCCGGCTGGCGGCGCTCGACCTTAGCTACGACGAGTATCACGAACGCTGGACCCGCCGCGTAAGGAAAAACTTTCCCGAAGATTTCTGCGCCTGGCGCGAGGCCCTGCCCCCCGGCGTGGAGGTGCTGGCCACCGGCGAGCTTGCATCGTTGCTCAGCGCGCCGGTGCGGGCGACCATCGCGTTCGAATTGATCGAATCGACCGCGCATCGCGACTGGTTCGACCTCTCGCTGGCGCTGCGTCCGGAGGATTCAACCCTGACACCAGAGGAGATCGCGCTGCTGCTCAAGGCCCGCGGCAAACTCGTGCGGCTGCCGGGCAAGGGCTGGCGGCGCCTGAGCGTCCAACTCGACGGCGCACCCGCCGCCGCGTTGGAGGCGGCGGGTTTCGATACCGACTCGCTCGCGGAGGCGGCCGCGGCGGGCGAACGCCATCGTTTTCACGCGCTGCAACTCGCGCAGACCCCCGTGGCGGATCTCCTGCCCGAGCGCCAAGCCCAGGCCTTGCGCTCGCGGGCGCGCACGATCGCCATGCCCGAGCCGCCGGCCTTGCCCGCCGGGCTGCGTGCGGAACTCCGACCCTATCAGGTCGATGGATTCCATTTTCTCGCGTTTCTCTCCGCCAACCGACTCGGCGGCGTGCTGGCGGACGACATGGGACTGGGCAAAACACTGCAAGCGCTCACCTGGCTCCTTTGGCTGGCCGGACGGCAGCCCGTCGGCGCGCCTTTGCGCACGCTGGTCGTCTGCCCAAAATCCGTCATGGGCAATTGGGAGGCGGAAACCGCGCGATTCACGCCCGGGATCGCCGTCGTGCGGTTCACGCCGGCACTCGTCCGGAAAAAAACGTCGCCGGGCCGCGGCAAAAAACCGACGATCGTGGTGGCCAACTACACCCAGCTGCGGCTCAACGCGGAGTATTTTTGCGCCCAGCCGTGGCATGCCGTGATTCTCGACGAAGGCCAGTTCATCAAGACCCCGAGCTCCAAGGTCGCCCAGACGGCGCGCGAACTGCGCGGCGAACATCGGCTGGTGCTGACCGGGACGCCGATCGAAAACCGGCTGATTGATCTATGGAGCCTGTTTGCCTTTGCCTTGCCCGGACTGCTCGGCACGCAGGCCGCGTTCAAGCGACATTACGCCCAGGACAACCCGCTGGCGCTGGCCCGGCTGCGGACCCGGGTCCGACATTTTCTCCTCCGGCGCACCAAAGCGCAGGTCGCCGGCGATCTGCCGGCCCGGACCGAGGAAGACGTCAGCATCGACCTCGAAGGCGAACAGGCCAAACTCTACCAGGCCGAGCTCAAGCGCGCCCGCGCGCAGTTGCTGGGCGTGGAGACCGCCCGTCAGCTCGACAAGGCGAGGTTCAACATTCTCGCCAGCCTGGTGCGGCTGCGGCAGATTTGCTGCCATCCGGCCCTCGTTGACCCGGCCCATCGCGACGCGCCCTCGGCCAAGCTCGACGAGCTGCTCGAGCGCGTCGAAGAGTTGCGCGACGAAGGCCACCAGGTGCTGGTGTTCAGCCAGTTCGTGGAGATGCTGAAGATCATCCGCGAAAGGCTGGTAACCGCGGGCATCGAGCACCTGCTGCTCACGGGTCAGACAGAGGACCGCGACGCGCTGGTCGCCCAGTTTCAAACCGAGCGCCGCCATACGGTCTTTTTACTTTCGCTCAAGGCGGCGGGATTCGGGCTGAACCTGACCGCGGCCTCGTACGTGATTCTTTACGACCCTTGGTGGAATCCGGCCGTAGAAGCGCAAGCCATCGACCGAACCCACCGGATCGGCCAATTGGCGCCGGTCAATGCCTACCGACTCATCGCCCGCGGCACCGTGGAGGAAAAAATCCGCGCCCTGCAACGCGAGAAAGCGGCTCTGGCCGGCGCGATCGTCCAGGAAGAGTCGCTGGCCAGCGTGCTCGACCTGGAAAGCTTGCGGCAGATCCTGGCCTGAAAGGTTTAACCGCGGATTCCGCGGATAACCAAACCACGGATCGATTTAACCGCGAATGAACGCAAATGGACGCGGATCCAGATTAGACTTGGAAGAGTTCATCACAGATAACCACCGATGAGGAAGGATCGGGTCCCGTGTCAGTGCCTATCAGTGGTTAACTTATCCATCTTCCAATCGCAGTTAGAATTAATCGCAAGTACCTTATTCGCGTTCATTCGCGGTTAAAATTCTGGGGCGGAGTTTTGTCTACGGATTGGCCGCCTTCGCCAGACGCTACTTCGAGGCAGGCGCGGATGGATTTTGCAACCGCCGTTTTGCATTTCCCTTTCCTGTAATTTGATCTTTGGCTGGAGGCCGATGGATATCTACCTTCGCGCCCGAGAATCGATCGACGCCGCGCATTCCGCGGATCCGCGCCTCGCGGACGACGGCCGGCCGGCGGAGCTGGTTTACGCCGACCACATGGAAGCGTGGGTCGACCGGCTGGTGCCCGACGCGCCGCCCTTGCTCCGGCTCGCCGCACGCTGTCAGCATCTCGAGCGCTGGAGCGTGCCGCGCGCTTCGTTCGCGCTCGACCGCGCCGGTTATCACGCCTGGCGCCGCTCGCTCTACGTCAAACAAGCCGAGCGCGCGCGCGCGCTCCTCTGGCAAGCCGGCCTATCGGCTGACGAGGCCGACGAGGTCGCCACGTGGGTGTCCAAGACGGGGCTCAAGACAAATCCTGGGACGCAAGCGCTGGAGGACGCGGCCTGCCTGGTGTTTTTGGAAAACGAAATCAGCGCGTTCGCGTCCCAGCATGCCGACTATCCTCGAGAGAAATTTGTCGATATTTTGCAGAGAACATGGCGCAAGATGAGCTCGCGCGCCCAAGAACTCGCCCGGTCGTTGTCCTTGCCACCGGCCATCGCCGAACTCGTGCGCGAAGCGCTGAAATAGAGGAAGTTCCAAAGGCCAAGTTTCCAAGGACCAAGAATGGTGGAACGCGGCGTCCCCGACGCGTTCATTTTCCGGTTTTCTGTTTGAGCGCGTCGGGGACGCCGCGCACCACCATATTTAACAGAGGATGGCGCTGCTAAACGCGGATAAAAAACACTCCCTGATTGGTTCTGCCCGCGAACGGAACACGGATAAGTTAACCACTGATGGGCACTGATACTAAACCCGATCCTTCCTCATCCGTGGAATCCGCGTCAAAAAGTCTTCCAAGCCCAATCCGAATCTGCGTCTATTCGCGTTCATTCGCGGTTAAAACTATCCGTGGTTTGTTTATCCGCTAATCTGCGGGGTAACCGGATTCCATTCGCAGTTAATTTGCATGGATCTGTAAACCGCAAGGCATGCCCAGCCTTCCCCAAGAAACGCGACGTCAGCATGCCGGATTTCACCGATACTAGCGGTGATTATGAATGCGAAATCTCCTATCCATAACCACAAGCTCACGTCTCCTTGGTTGGCGACGGTCGCCTTCCTGGCCTGCGCCATGGCAGGGTCGAACGCCCACGCAGACGCGCCAAACTTTTCCGCTACCATATCTGGTCGCGCCATTTACGACTCCAATGTTTTCTTGCAGGACAATGCGCCACTCGCGGCGGGCCAGACCGTTCCCGGCACGCCGGCTCGCGCTCACGCATGGGTGGGCGACGCGGGAGCATTGCTCGATTATAAAGATGCGTCCAGGTCGGCGCTTACCTATGAAATTTCGTATGCGCCCGAAGTGGTCCGCTACGACGGCTACTCATCGGAAAACCACACCGACAGCTTGCTTAGCGCGAACCTGAAAGGAACGCAGGATCTGTGGAGCTACGGCGCAAAAGCCAGTGTGTTCTATGTGGACGGTTCGAACGACAGCCCGGTTTACAACCGGCTGGGCGGAGGTCCCGCGATTGGCGCCCCGACGGTCGCTTTCCGCCGCAAGCACATCGACACGCGGGCCAGCGCCCAGCTCACACGCGAGCTGACCGACGACTTTTTTGTCCGCGACGTGGTCAACACCTTGGCCCGCGACTATCATACCCATCAGTCCGCCCAGGCCGACTATGCCAACTACATCAGCGTCTCCGAAACTACCGTCGGAGCTGATATCGGCTGGCGGGTGCAGAAGGATTTTGCGTTGCTGGCCGGAGTGCGCGGTGGCGTCCAGACCCAGGAAAACATCCTTGGCGTCAACCTCAACTACTCGAACACGCTGGCCCGGTTCCTGGTCGGCGCAGAGGGCAACCTCCGGCCCAATCTCAAACTTACCGTT
>JBEKQH010000208.1:0-4432 GCA_049519915.1 Opitutaceae bacterium | reverse complement strand
GGCCAGCAGCGCGGCGGTGCCCGGCACCTATACCGTGACCATCACCGGCAAGAGCGGCGGCCTCTCGCACCCGGTTCCGATCACCCTGGTCATCGACTCGACGATCAGCACCGCCAGCGTGACGACCACCCAGGGAGGTCCGTGGATCAACACCGCCTTCCCCTCCCACACCGGGACTTTCACCGTCACCTTCGATGCCGATCCTTCGGACTACAACGTCAACGCCGAGGTCGGTCTTTCCAGCGGCGCGCAAACGGCCGATTCGGGCTTCCCGGTTCTGTTGCGCTTCGATCCTTCGGGTTACATCGACGCGATCAACGGCAGTTCGTTTACCCAATCGAACATTACTTATCTTTGGGCGATGGGGGCGGTGACCAACCACTTCCGTGTGGTGGTGAATCTTTCGACTCACACCTACTCGGCCTATGTGTCGGTGCCGTATTCAAACGATTCGGCGGAGAAGACAATTGGAACAAACCTGAAGTTCAACTCGTCGCAGAGCAGCGTGACGAAACTCACCTCCTGGGGCGCCGTCAGCGCCGTCGGGACGGAAACCGTCTCCAACTTCGGATACTAACCACCCGTTAAACGACGCCCGCATACGGTTGCGTTGCGGATTCGTTTACTAACGGCACGGAGGCCGATCCATCGATCGCCTCCGTGCTTTGCATATATTTTGCCGGTATATCTTTTCGGCGGAGGCTTTGGCCATCGATGACCACGCCGCTCCGCGCTTAATGGATCCGCCAGTCGACCGCGGGCGGACGGCCTTCGGGCAGGATCAATTGAAATGAGCTGCCGCGCGGGCTCACGGGCTCGTAGCGGAGCGAACCGCCGAGCACGTGCGCGTACGCCATGGTGATCGCCAGCCCAAGTCCGAATCCGCCCTTGGCGCGGTCGCGCGAGCCGTCGGGGCGGAAAAAACGTTCGGTCAAGTGCGGGCGGTGTTCAGGGGCGATGCCGGGGCCGTCGTCGGCCACCGTCACCCGGCACGAGCCGTCGAGCGACTCGACCGCGATCTGGATGGTCGCGCCCACCGGGCTGTATTTGATCGCGTTGTCCAGCAGGTTTTGCAGCGACGGCCAGAAGAGAATAGGATCCGTGTGCGCGATGCATTTGACCGTCGTCAGCAGAATTCTTTGGCTTTTGTTTTCGGCGAGGATCCGCAACTCATCGACGCAAGCGGCCGCGCACTCGTCCAATTGGATCGGCCGCCGATGCACGGGCAACCGTTCGGCCTCGACGCTGGCCAGTTCCAGGAGGCGTTCGATCAGCATCTGCAGCCTTCGGGCCTCTTCCAGCATGCTGCCGATCGCTTCGCGATATTCTTGAATGGATCGGTTGCCTTTAAGGGCCGTCTCCCCCACGTTACGCAAGGCCGTAACGGGGGTGCGAAGTTCATGCGAAGCGTCGGCGACAAAACGGTCCAGGGCGACAAACGAGTTTTGCAGACGGTCCAACGTGTCGTTGAATACGGAGGCCACCCGCCCCACTTCGTCGTGCCGATTGGCCACGGTCAGCCTGAAGTTAAGGTCGCTGGCCGTGATACAATTGGCCTCCGCCACCATGTTTTGCAATGGCCTCAGCCACCGGCCGGTCATGCTGTAGCCGCTCAGCACGAGCAAACCGACGACCAACGGAAGAATGGTGACAATGACCATGTGCAGACTCCCCAGGACGTCGCTCGCCGAATTGTCGATTTGCATCACCCGGATCATCCACGGCTCGCCGCCGGTGGGCGACCCGTACGGCACCGAGATCGCCTGCAGGCGTAGATCTTTCGCGACGTTAAAAACAGCGATGGTCTCGCGGCCGGCCGGAGGAGCGAAAGGATATTGCTCGATCTGGCTGTCGCTCAGAGGCCAGAGCCGCCGGATCAACCGGCCTTTTTCATCCCAGACTTCGATCCAAGGCCGGTACCATTCCCAGGCGTAGTTTGGCGCGATTTTTCTATTATTCCATGTGGCCGAGCCGTCCGCCCGCACCGAAAGCTTGTTCAAGGCCCCGCGAAGGTCGCCGCGCAAATCGGCGTACATAAAGTTCAAGGCCCGATGTTGGATGTAGAGATAAATGACGGCGCTAAAAGCGGTGATCAGCACGGTGCCGATCACCGTGTACCAAGTGGCCAGGCGGAATCGAATGGTTTGTCGTTGCCACCATTTTTTCATAGGGTTGCGCGGCCGATGCAATAGCCAATCCCCCGCAAGGTTTGAATAAGCTTCTCGTTGAAAGGGCTGTCCACTTTGTGCCTCAGCCGGGTCATTTGCACATCGATCACATTGTCGAGCGAGGTGAAGCGGCGCGGCTGCTTCCAAATATCCCGCTCGAGCATTTCGCGGGTCACGACCTGCCCTTGCCGGCACATCAAGTACTCCAGGATGTCCACTTCCCGATTGGTGAGTGCAATCACCTGTCCGGCGCGCACGGCCAGCCGCATCTTGGTGTCGACCTGCAAATCGCCGCATTGCAGAAAGCGCCCGGTGCCCAAGATGGGCCGACGGAGCAGCGTTCGACAGCGGGCGACCAGCTCGGCCAAGGCGAAGGGCTTCACCATGTAATCGTCGGCGCCGTTGTCCAGGCCCCTCACCCGGTCGTCGATCGTGCTGCGCGCGGTCAGCATGAGAACAGGAATTCCGCACCGGCGATTGCGCACGTGACGAAGCACCTCAAGCCCGTCGCAGCCGGGAAGCAGCCAATCGAGCACCACCAGATCGAACGAATCCGAATCCAGTCGCCTCAGGGCTTCCTTGCCATCGACGGCGGTGTTCACCTTCCAGCCTTCCGACCGCAGGTTTTCCGCCACCGAAATCAGCGTTTTTTCTTCGTCTTCGACAATGAGAACACGAGGAACCGCCTCGCCCAAAATCGGCAAATCGCCTCCGGTTTCGGCTGAAGTTTCCGGTCTTTGGTGTATGACGGCCATGAGGCCGCAGGATAATCGGTTTGACCGGAGGGAGGAAGCGCAATCCGCCCGGGCGAAAACCCCAAAAAAGTCCGCTGCTGTCCGTCAGTTCCAAAATGGCAGAGCCATTTTGGTTAAGCGTGGAAGACGAAGTCCGACCCGTCGCTCAAGACGGAGCCGAGGGCATGGTCCCCCGAAGCGTTAAATCCATCCAGTGGCCAAGTTTGGCCGCCTTACATTTATGTCAGGTTAAAGAATTGGTGAAGCCGCCGGGCGGTTATTCAATCGAAGGCCAAGACTCCTTCGCCTTCTCCCTAAAGGTCCAACCACGTGAAAGGTTTATCCTTAGCCAACGTCCATTGCCTGATTGAGCCCGGACCCACCGTGCTCGTTACGACCTCACACAACGGACGTTCCAACATCATGGCGCTGAGCTGGCATATGATGATAGGCTCAGAACCGCCGCTGATCGGCTGTGTCATCGGCCCCTGGAATCATACTTTCACCGCGCTGCGCGACACCGGCGAGTGCGTCCTTGCCATTCCCACCGTCGATCTCGCCGACCAAGTGATCGGGATCGGCCATTGCTCAGGAGGAGAAATCGATAAATTCAGCGTTTTCGACCTGACTCCGCTGCCCGCGAAAAGGGTCAAAAGTCCGCTCATCGCCGAGTGCCTGGCCAACCTGGAATGCCGCGTGGAGAGCACCCGGCTGATGAATCAATATAGTCTGTTTATCCTGAAGGTGGTCAAAGCCTGGATCGACCGGGAAAGAAAAGAGCGCCGCACGATTCATCACAACGGCGACGGAAGCTTCATCGTCGATGGCAAAACCATCAACCTGGCGATGAAGATGACGAAATGGCGCGAGCACAGGAAAACGCCTTCGGAAAATAAATAGGACCGCGGGTTCGGCCCGCCGGGCTGATCGTACCGATGCGATGCCTCCGTCCGCGGAACCGGTCGCGAATTCGTCCCGAAGCCAATGGGTTGCCGACGGAATTCTGCGGCGCTCCAGCCTCGCCAAAAGTTGCGCTATTCAGCGACCGGCGCATGCTTTTGCATGGGGACGTATCTTTTGCCCAAAACGGCTGTCAAAAGCGCTCCCACTGCTGCGAATTCTTCTTCTTTTCACCTACATGAGCGCCTTGGCCGCCGAAATCACCTACATCATTGGCCATCGAAATCCCGATGCCGACGCCATCTGTTCCGCGATCGCCTATGCGGCATTTAAGGAAGCGAAGGGGGAACGTGGCTATGTCGCCGCCCGCTGCGGCAATTCCAATGCCCGCATCGATGCGATCCTCGAGCGTTTTGGCCAGCCGCTGCCGGTTTACCTCAGCGATGTTACGCCGCGCGTGCGCGACGTCATGGTCACCGACGTCGTTCAGGTCCCCTCGACCGCCACTTGCGCCGAAGCTCTCGAGCTGATCGACCGCCACGGGGTGAGCGTGTTGCCGGTGGTCGGCGACGACCGCCGCGTGCTCGGCACCGTGACGATTGCGCGGCTCGGCAGTTTTTTTCTTCCGCA
>JBEKQH010000207.1:0-4435 GCA_049519915.1 Opitutaceae bacterium | reverse complement strand
CCCTGCAAAGCCGAAAAAGGCCATGGTCAATAAATAGAGCCCCTCTGACCAGGGCGTACATTGTCCGAAACGCACAATCGTATCCTCGGCGGAGAAATAAACCAGGGCGTAGGCGCCCGAGATCGACAGCGTCGCGAACAGGGGAAAGGCGCGCAGGCTGAGACCGCCGCCGGTCCGCATGTGACCGAGCAGATTGCATGGCACCCAAACGAGTGCGAACGCCAGCGAACTCGCCATCAGTAAAAGGGCGGCGACGCTCACCGAGAGTTCCAGCCACGGCAGCCAGCTGGGTACCCGGCGCAACGTCTGCTCTGAGGCTTGGACCAGCGTTCCGTCCGAGCGATCCTCGATCAACGCCAAGGTCGGAACGGGATCTTTTTCCCGGCGGAACAACAGGTCTGTGACGGCCACGTAGCGTTCTTCTGGGCCCCGCATGCCTTGCAAGCTCAATCCGCCGTCGGTCACCCTCATTTTGGTCAGGCCCAGAATGCGCAGCATAAAGCGTCTATGCTCGATCCGGGGACTGACCGGCTCGTACCACCCGGCATAATTCTGCGCTTGTTTCGACGATACAGGCGGCCCTGAGGGCAATTTGGGCTGGGTCAGGTTTCGCGTGAGGTAGGCTTGGATCAGGCGGCTGATTCGGGATTGGGCCCGGCTATTTTCCGAGTTGATCATGAAGACATAACCGACGCCGGCCTCCGGCAAGTAGGCCAAGTCCGTCAGGCAACCCGGCACCGCTCCGTTGTGTCCGTGATATTGCCACCGATTCCTGATCACCGTGTGGTTGCTTAGGCCGTACCCCGTTTTCAACCCTTCGCGCGCTGCGTAGGTGGACGTCGGCTCTTCCATTCGGTCGATGGCCTCGGAGGGCAGCAACTGCACGCCGCCGAAGGAACCGCGGTTAAGATAGAATTGGACGTAATTCGCCATCTCCTTGGCCGACGCGTTGATCGAAGCGGCCGGCCGCAGGATGAAGTGCCAGTACGGAATGGGAGTTTTGCCATCCAGACGGTAAAGCTTGGCCAGGCGGCTCTCGACTTCCGGCGTGTCAAAAAACCCGGCCGTATTCATGCCCAATGGCTTGAACCACGTTTGCTCTACATAGTCCTCGAACCGTTGACCGGTTATTTTTTCCACCAGGTAAGCCGCCACGGCCGGCCCTGAATTCGCATACGCATAACGCGTTCCCGGTCGCCAGCGTGAGGTTCGCGTTTTTGGATCAAAGGCCAGCCCTTCCTGGAGCGTCGGCTCTTTCGCCGGGTCGCAGGCATAATCGCGGACAGCCAGGTCATCCCATCCCGTGGTATGCTCCAGCAGATTCACGATGCGAATGGGATCGGTCGCTTCCCAAGGATTGGTAAACTCGATTTCCGGCGCTCGCGACTTTAAGGTGTCTTGCAGGCTAAGCTTACCCTCCTCTTGCAGTTTCAATACGGAAAGCGAAACAAAGCCCTTCGATACTGAGCCGATGCGGAAAAGCGTTTCGGGCGCGACCGGTTTCTTTGCCGCCACGTCGGCCCATCCGATTCCAGCCACCCATTCGGGCCCTTGACGATTGACGATGGCCACGCCGGCGCCGGGCGTGCGGGTTTCGTTTAGCACCTTCTCGATTTGTTGACGGAGCTCGGTCGTGGTGAGCGGCACCAGGGCCGTTTCGCGGGCCACGGGCGCTCGATGTTGCAGGGCGAGATACCGATCCTCTTCCCAGGCCGACACCGACAGGCTGACGACCACCACCAGAATAAGAAAAAGATTTAGGTAGTCTCGTTGGGGTTTCACAGCGGATGAAAAAAAGACTGAAGGCTGAAAACTGAAGGCTGAATGAAGATATTACTGCAGGCAAACCGCAGACGTGTATTTCAGCTTTCGGTCTTCAGCTTTCAGCTTTTAACTTAGCGGCGGCATCGGCACATCGAGCGAGGCCGACACGGCGCGGAGCAGCTCGGCTTCCCCGATCAGGATGACGCCGTCCGCGCTGATGACGTGCGCGGCCGCAGTCACGAGGCGCTGTTTGATCGGCAGGGAGGCCGTGCCGAGGCGGTCGAGCGCGGGACCGAGCGGCTCGGGCGCACAAGCGCCGGACGGGAGGAAAGGAAGCTTGCCTTCCAGTATCCTGAGTTGGGAGGCGCCGGCGCCAAAGGCCGTCGAGGCGGCCCGTTCGTCATCGCTCGACGCATGCGCGAGCGCGCTGAGCACCAGGGAGATTTCTCCCGCCAGCGCCTCAAAGGAGAAAATCTGCTGGCCCAGGCCGGTGGGCTGGCGGCCTAGGGCGAGATTGTGGCGTAGTATTTTCTGCAGCGCGAACTCGAACGTGTCGACGTGGCCGTGGGCGTGGATCAGCTGGTCGAGCGTGTCAAAGAAGGGCGCGAGCGCCGTCGGCGGAAGCTGATGCAGCGCGGGCAGCGCGAGTTGTCCGAGCGGGAGCTTGTCTCCGGGTCCGAGCGCGGCGAGGGCGGGGGCCAGTTCATCGAGGAGGTGTGCGGTGGCGGCTCCGGCGCGGGCCGCGACGATGCCGCGTTGCTGCTCGCGGATCGCGGGATCGGGGTTGAGCAGCAAGCCGTAGATGAGCGCCGGAGCCTCCGACGCGTTGCGCGCGACGGCGAGGAGGCGCGGCGGCAGCCCGCCGAGAAGGTTCTGCGCGCCGGTGATGGAAGCGGCGGTGAGGGTGCCGATGGTGGCGACGGCCGAAAGCGCGGTATGCGAGGCTTGCAGTGGCTCTTCCGACGCGGTGCGCACGGGCACCGGCCGGAGTGTTTCCGAGAACGTCTCATGCACGATGTCGGCCTTTTCCGGCGGCGCAAAGAATTTTCCATCCCATTGCGGATCGACGGCGCGGATGCGTTGGGGAAGCGGCGGGTGGGTATCCCAGAAGGTGGCGACCGAAGAGCTGAAAGCCTGGGCAAAGAAGAAATGGCCGATCTCAGCCGCGCGGTGCGTATCGAGCGACGAGCCGAGCGCATAGCCCCCAATTTTTTTGAGCGCGCCGCCGATGCCGGCGGGATTGCGGGTGAACTGGATGCTGGCGGCGTCCGCCAGAAATTCGCGCTGGCGCGAGACGGCGGCTTGGATCAGCCGGCCAAAAAAATATCCGATGTAGCCGATGATCATCAGCCCCAGGCCGATGGCGGCGAGGGCGATGAGGCCGCCGCCGCCTTTGCCCCGGCCGCTGGCCCGTGCTCGGCCATAGAACAGGCTGCGCAGAATTCCGCGACCGAGGAGGCTGATGACAAGGATGCCAAAGAGGATGGCGGCGAGTTTGAGATTCAGCCGCATGTCGCCATTGACGATATGGCTGAACTCGTGGCCGATGACGCCCTGCAACTCGTCGCGCGTGAGTTTGTCGAGCGTGCCTCGGGTGACCGTGACGACGGCATCGGCGGTCGTCAGACCGGCGGCGAACGCGTTGATGGCTTGCTCGTCGTCGAGCACATAAACGGCGGGCACCGGCACGCCGGAGGCGATGGCCATCTCCTCGACGACATCGAGCAGGCGGCGTTCAGCCAAGTCGGTGGAATTGGGATCGATGCGGCGGCCCCCGGCCATTTCGGCGACCACGCGGCCGCCCTGCCGGAAATTCACCCATTTGTAAAGGGAGGCGCAGCCGACGACGGCGAGCGTGCCAACAGCCACACCGGCCAAGACATTGGGCTGCCAGAGCGAAAGGGCGGGCGGGGCCTCCGTGTCGTAATCGCTATTGTCGTAATAGCTGGGCCGGTGTGCGACGCGGCCCTGCGCCGCCTGGACCATAAAAATTGCCACAAAATATTCCGCGGCGATGGTGCCGAGCACCGCGAGCACGAAGAGCGCCACCAGCCGGCGGGTGCGTTGCTTGGCGTGGGCCTGGGCTTCGAAGAAATCCATGTGGAAAACGAAGGGCTGAAGAACTGAAGGACTGAAGAGCTGAATCAAGGCATTCTTGCGAACACCGCTTCTGTTTCAGCCCTTCAGTCCTTCAGTTTTTCAGCCTTTTCAGCCAAAACTTACCTTCGGCGCGTTGCGTTCGGTGGCGTCGTCGATTTGGAAAAGTTGCGCGTCGGTGAAGCCGAACATCCCGGCGAAAATCACGTTGGGGAAAGTCTGCCGCGTGTTGTTATAGGACATGACGCTATCGTTGTAGGCTTGGCGCGCGAAGGAGATCTTGTTTTCCGTCGAAGTGATCTCCTCGGTGAGCTGCATCATGTTCTGGTTGGCCTTGAGGTCGGGATATTGCTCGGAGACGACCATCAGGCGGCTGAGCGCGCCGGTCAGGCCGGACTCGGCGGAGAGGAGGTTCTTGACCGCGGCGGCATCGGCGGGATTGGCGGCGGCGGATTGCGAGGCGGTGTAGGCGATATTGCGGGCCTTGATCACGTCCTCGAGCGTCTCATGCTCGTGTTTGAGGTAGCCTTTGGCGGTTTCGACCAGGTTGGGGATGAGGTCGTAGCGGCGTTTG
>JBEKQH010000206.1:0-4440 GCA_049519915.1 Opitutaceae bacterium | reverse complement strand
TTTGCTGGTCATGTCGCTGTGGCGGATCTGGTAGTGGTCGGCCACGCGTTTTTGGATCGTCTCGATGGTGAGCTGGTTTTGCGCTTGTTCCATCAGGACGTCCTGGAGCAGCATCTCGACGGTCGGGAGATCGAGGGCCTTGCTGGTGAGCGTGGAATAGCTGGCGACCTTGATCAAGGCGCCTTCGAGGCGGCGGATGTTTTTCGAAATATGCTGCGCGATGAAATTGGCGACCGGCGCGGTGAGGTCGAACTTGATGTTGGCGGCCTTGGTGCGGAGGATGGCGAGGCGCGTCTCGAAATCCGGCGGCTGGATGTCGGCTGGCAGGCCCCACTCGAAGCGGGAGACAAGGCGCGACTCGAGTTTCTGGATTTCGCTGGCGCGGCGGTCGCTCGAGAGGACGATTTGTTTGCTCGATTCGAAGAGGTCGTTGAAGGTGTGAAAAAATTCTTCCTGGATCCGTTCCTTGCCGGCGAGGAACTGCACGTCGTCGAGGAGCAGCACGTCCGCGTGGCGGTAGCGCTGGCGAAACTTGGTCAGGCTGTTTTCCTGCAAACCATGGATGAACTCGTTGGTAAATTTTTCGGTGGAAAGGTAGGCCACTTTGGCCTCGGGGTTGTTGCGCAGGATGCAGTGGCCGATGGCATGCATGAGGTGCGTCTTGCCCAGGCCCGTGTCGCCGTAGATGAAAAGAGGATTATAGGCTTGCGCCGGGGCTTGGGCGACGGCGAGCGCGGCGGCGTGAGCCATCTGGTTGTTGGAACCGACGACGAACGCTTCAAACGTGTTGCGCGGATTGAGCGTGCCGGTGAACGCGCTGTTGCGGTCATCGTAGCGCAGGGCGCGCCGCGGGATCGGCTTGGCGCGCGCGGAGTCGGACACCAAGGGAGCCGGTGCATGGTGGTGCGCGGCCTTGGAGGCGCGGGAAGGGTCGGTGCGCTTTAATGTCACATTGACCAGGCGGCCGGCGTTGAGGCGGAGGCGTTGGGTAATGAGGTCGAGATAATTATCGTGAATCCAGATGGCGGCGAAGTCGTTGGGCACACCCAGAATCATCGAATCCTCCGTGGACTCGAGGCAGGAGATGGGCTCGAACCACATTTGAAAGACATCTTCCGGGAAGAGGCTTTTGAAGTCACATTTAACAGTTTCCCAAAGACTGGGAGACAGCGAAAGAGAAGGCATGGGAAGGCGCTAATTGTTGATTTTATTCACATCGGGCCACGGGAGGGGTCCTGGCACGTCGATTGGGCGGGCATCCATGCTCTAAAACGCAGGAAAAAATCGGTTCTGGTCACACAAGAGAGTGGCAACAAGTCGGATGATTTATAAGTAACTGATGGCCAGAGGGTAGGTTTATGGCTACCTGCGGGGTTGATGGACGGTACACAAGGGACGTGGCAAAGAACAGTCGAAAGGCTCGGAGAAGCAGACGCAGATGCGAAGTAACATTGAAGCAAAAACGCATTTCAAGAGCAACTTTCTCTCAACTTATTCACAGCCTGGGCTGAGCATAACTTTTTCGTTTTTTGTGTTGCGTCCGGCGACCGGCAATCCGTTGTCGGTTTCAGGCTAAATCGTAGTGCTGTTGGCAATACACTTTCTCAGAGGAGGGCGCGGAGGTTACGGCGTGGTGACGCGGGCGGAGGGGGGGCGTCGGACCGGCGGGGGCGTGTCGTCCAAATAAAACGCGGATCGCTTCGGCCGCGCTACGGCGCGAGCGCCGGGGCGGGATCGGCCCATTTGCCGTGTTCCTTGATCAGCGTGATGAGGCGTTCGTCGGCCCCGGCTTGCGGAAGGTTGTACTGCACGCACTGTTTGCCGACGTAGAGGTTGATTTTCCCGGGGGCGCCCCCGACGTAGCCAAAATCGGCGTCGGCCATCTCGCCCGGGCCATTGACGATGCAGCCCATGATGGCGATTTTTACGCCCTTGAGGTGGCCGGTTTTTTCCCGGATGCGCTGCGTGGTCGTCTGCAAATCGAAGAGCGTGCGGCCGCACGAAGGGCAGGCCACGAACTCGGTTTTCGAACTGCGGGCGCCGGCGCCCTGCAGGACGTTGTAGGCGAGCTTGGTCGATCGCACGACGTCGGTTTCGGTCTCGATGCTCACGAGGTCGCCGAGGCCGTCGCACAGCAGGGCGCCCGTGAGGACGCTGGCCTCGATCAATTTGGAGAGAAAACTGTTGTCGCCTTGCACCGCGGTGGCCGGGGTGTTGCGGATCCAAATCGGCGCAGAGGAACCGAGCTGGCGCAAGGCCTCGGCGAGTTGGCGGTAGGCGCCGACGGCGTGTGCGGCCGAGGCCGGGCACGAGGAAAGGGTGAAAATGGCGAGAGAATCGCCGAGTTCGCGCAGCGCGGCGGCGAGCGGCGGAAAATCCGCGGGCGCGATGTCGCAGGCGAGGCGGGCCCCCCGGGCCCGGGCCAGCGCGGCGAAATCGCGCAGCGTCCTCTCGTCGTTTCCGGCAAAGCGGCGCAACAGGACCAGGGGAATTTTAAATTTTAGATTTCCGATTTCCGACTGCAATTCGGCGGGCGTGATGGCCGGCGCAAGGTCGAGCACGACAAAAAAGGGCGCGGCGGAAGCCGCCTTCAGACTCGCGCCCACTTGGGCGAGGTCGGCCGCGGTCGCGATCGGCACGAGCGCGCCTTCCGCCGGCGTATCGGTCAATAGAGGGCTGCGGATCGCGGAGGTCGGCTGGGCCAGGTCGGCGAGGGCGGCGCGGACGACGACGCGCGGCGGTTGTTCCGGACCGAGCCGGCATTCCGGGGCGAACTCCATTTCTGAAATCGTCCGGCGTTCGTAGGCAAAGGGATCCACCGAGTCGCCGGTCGAATTTGGAATTTGGGATTTGGCGTTGGGAGTTTCCCAAAGCGCCATCGCCTTGTCCGCCATGGCGCGGGCGACCGGAATTTCATAAACACTGTCCTCGGTCAGAGAGACGCGAAGGGTGTCCCCGAGGCCGTCGAGCAGGAGTGTGCCGATGCCGATCGCGCCTTTGATCCGGCCGTCCTCGCCGTCGCCGGCCTCGGTCACTCCGAGGTGCAGCGGGTAGGGCCGATGGGCGGCGTCCATTCGCGCGGCGAGCAGGCGGTAGGCCTGGATCATGACCTTTGGGTTGCTCGCCTTCATCGAGAGGACGAAGCCGTGAAAACCATGGGCTTCGCCAATGCGCACGAATTCGAGCGCGCTCTCGACCATGCCGAGCGGCGTGTCGCCGTAGCGATTCATGATCCGGTCGGACAGCGAGCCGTGATTGGTGCCGATGCGCAGGGCCCGGCCGAGTTCTTTCGCCCGCTTGACCAGCGGCGAGAACGCGTCGTGCAGCCGTTGCAGTTCGCGTTCGTAGTCGGCGTCGGAATATTCGCGCGCCGCGAATTTTTTCTTGTCCGCGTAGTTGCCGGGATTGACGCGGATCTTTTCGACATGTTCGACCGCCTCCATCGCGGCCTGCGGCAGAAAATGGATGTCGGCCACGAGTGGCACATGCGCGAAGCCGGCGGCGGATATTTTTTGGCGGATCTCGCGCAGGCAGCGGGCGGCGGCGACATTGGGTGCCGTGATGCGGACGATCTCGCAACCGACCTCGGCCAGCGCGATGGACTGGCGGACGGTCGCCTCGACATCCTGCGTGTCGCTGGTCGTCATCGACTGAATCCGCAGCGGGTTTTTCCCGCCGACGCCGACCCCGCCGATGCTCACTTCAACGCTGGGGCGGCGGACGGTATGGAAGCGAGAGGTGCAATAGCTCATGCGGAAATGATCGATGACCGGCCACCAGTGACCAGTGAAAAATGACGAATTACCAATTACTAATTACAAATTACTCACTACCAACGGGGAACCTTGAACTCTGGACCTTGAACCTATTTCGCCGGCGCGGCCGCCGCTTGTTCCTCCCGCGCGTCGCGGCTCCAGCGGCGGACGTCAAAGACGCTCACATAAAGAATCATCGACAGCAACAGCACGAGAAAAACGCTTTGGGTGGTGGCGACGAGATTGATCGGTAGCGCGCGTCCGCGGAGCTTGCCGATCGTGGCGAACAAGATATGGCCGCCGTCGAGCACGGGAATGGGCAGCAGGTTGAAGATGGCGAGGTTCACGTTGATGAGGATCGTGAACAGGATCACGGCGGACAGCCCGACCTCGGCCGCGGCATGAAAAATATGCACGATGCCGACGGGACCGCTTAGGTTGGAGACGCCGATATCGGAGTGCGGGTTGAGCAGGCTCCAGAGCGTGCGAAAGGTCATGACGACGTTGTCGCCGACCTGGGCCAACGGAGAAGGATGGGTGAGATGGATGCCGGGGGAAAAATCCAGCCCGACGTCGGAGGCGTCCTTGACCGCATGACGGGAGGGCAGGGTGAGCGTAAGTTCGGTCTGGTCGCGGAAAATATTTATGGCGATGGCCTGGCTGGCATGCGCGTTCAGGTAGTCCT
>JBEKQH010000205.1:0-4444 GCA_049519915.1 Opitutaceae bacterium | reverse complement strand
CTTCCAAGGTGGAACGCGGCGTCCCCGACGCGTTAACTCCGGGTCTTCCGGTCAAGCGCGTCGGGACGCCGCGCTCCACCCGCGCTACCGCGCGAAACAGTTCATTGGCATGTTCTAGGCAACCCCGACAAGTCGGAGTTGCTTAGGGTCTAGGAATGACAATCCAGGGGCGATCGGCGCGTTATGGATAACGTGCCCAACCTATATCCGGCCGTGGCTTGCGTCCGGATTTTCCTTCTCGTCGATCATGGTGCTCTCGCGAATAAGATAAAGGGGGCGGCGTTTTGCCTCAAGATAGAGGCGGCCGATATATTCTCCGATAATCCCGAGAACCAGGGTCTGCACCCCGCCGACAAAAAGCACGGTCACGATGAGACTCGTCCAACCGCGCACGGTGCCGTGGTCCATCCATGTGATCAGGGCCCACAGGGTGACCAGCGAAGCGGCCCCGAACAATCCGGCGCTGACCAACGTGGCGATCCGGAGCGGTTTGATGGAAAATCCGGTCACGCCATCAAGGGCGAACTTCAGCATCTTGGTCAGGTTGTATTTGGTCTCCCCGGCCATCCGGGCCGCGCGGTCATAAGGCACGGCTATCTGCGGATATCCGATCCAAACAACCATGCCGCGGATAAACCGAGAACTT
Organism: Opitutaceae bacterium; assembly: GCA_049519915.1. GTDB lineage: Bacteria > Verrucomicrobiota > Verrucomicrobiia > Opitutales > Opitutaceae > DASRHD01. The sequence continues at coordinate 3,798 of JBEKQH010000205.1, read as the reverse complement.
TCGGGCAGGGATAAAAAAGCGTCGACGGCCCGCCGGCTCATCAGGCGAAAGTCGCCGGTATCGGGGGGGATGGGGACTTCGGCCAGATATCCGATCAGGCGGTAGAAGATTTTGGCCGTAACGAGCTTGAACCAAGTCTCGCCCGCGCGGGAGCGGCGTTGCCCATAAACGATGTCGAAACCTTCGGCGCGTTTCGCCAGCAGGGTCGCGAGCAATTCGGGAGGATCTTGCAGGTCGGCATCGATGATCAACACATCGGCGCCGCGCGCCCGCGCCAGGCCGGCGGTCAGCGCCATCTGATGGCCAAAATTACGGGTCAGCCGCACGCCGCGGACGCGCGCATCGCGCTGGGCCGCGGCGGCGATGGTTTCCCAGGTGCGGTCATGCGAGCCGTCGTCAATCGCCACGATTTCGTAGGGCCGTCCCGTGGCCTGAGCCGCCGCGTGCAAACGGGCCATGGTCTCGGCCACAATCGCTTCCTCATTATAACAAGGAACCACGATTGAAAGGCTGGGGGCGTCGGTCATGGCAGGCTTTCCCGATGATGCGAATGCGGCCGTTTGCGTTCAAGCAACTTCCTAGCAGCGTGTTGGTCTTCGCCTCCACGCTGCTTAACCAAAATGGCTGGGCCATTTTGGAATTGACTGGCAGCTGCGGACGTTTTTTCGGGTTTTCACCCGGGCGCTGATCAAAAGTTGCGGGTTGTGGTCGGTATCCTGTTTTTCAACGCCGACAAGATTCAAAACTATCCATCCGCTCCGGCAAATCATTGATCTGCCGCCCAAATGGCGGAGCCATTTGTTGAGGAGCCCGCGGGCGAAGCCCCGCGGGCTCTTCTGGGCCGAATTGTCGTTGATTTATCTAGGCCCGAAACAATCATGGTCGTCGCGAAGTCGCGATCATGAGCCTCTTACCCCGTGCCAAAGTCCAGTCCGCGGGTCGCGGCCGAAGGCTCGGATTGGCCGCGTTGCTCACCGGTTCGTACGCCGTGCTTTTGGCCATTGGGGCCTGGCATCACGCCCTGTGGCGGGACGAAATGCAGGCCTGGCTCATCGCCTGCCGCCTGCCGAGCCTGTCGGCGATTCTTGAACAGGCGCATTACGAAGGAACCCCGCCGCTGTGGAGCCTGATGCTGCGTCCGCTGGCGCTGATGACCCATCGTCCCGAGGCGATGCAAGCCCTCACGTGGGTACTGGCGGGAATCACGATGTTTCTCTTCACTTATTTTTCTCCCTTCAGCCGCCTGCTGAAGGTGCTGCTGGTCTGCAATTATTACTTGTTGTTTGAGTATGGCATCGTCTGCCGGAACTACCTCCCCGGAATTCTTGCGCTGACCATGGCTTGCATCGTTTTTCCGTCGGCCCGCGAGCGGCCCTGGCCGTTGGCGATCTGGCTGACGGTGGCGGCGTTCACCAGCGTTCACTGCCTGATCGTGGCCGTCGCCATGGCGGCGGCCTTTTGGGGCAGCGCGTGTTTTCGCGCGATGGGAAGATTGAGGAGACCGTCGGCCGACGCCGGGTCTTTTCACTTCCTTCCCCTGCTGGCTTTGGCGTCCGGGATAACTCTGGCCATCTACTCGATGACGCCCAGACCCGATACATTGTATCTTCCGGCCCAAGGCTGGGTCATGAACTGGAATCCGGATCGGATCGCAAAGGTGTTATGGGCATTTGTGTGGGCCCATTTTCCCCAGCCACGGCCGGGCGGGTTCTTTTGGATTCCTCCGTGGGACACGCCTTTTCCTTCCTTTGACAACGGCGTGGCCTTTGTCCTTTCGGGCGCGCTCTTTTTTTCGTCGATCCTGCTGTTGAGGCGTCACCTGGAGGCCTTGCTCTTTTACGCCGTGGGGACCCTGGGGCTTTTGGCGTTTCTCGAGGTCAAGTACGTCGGTTTTCTCCGCCATGCGGGCTTTTTGTTTTTCACTTTCCTGTTTGCCCTTTGGATCAGAAAATCGATGGCAGACCCTTCCGCGCGTACCGCTTCGCTCTGGAATCGAGGGGTGACCGAACTGGCCTTGATCGCCATGCTCGCCACCCAGGCCTTGACCGGCCTGTGGGCGATAAGGCAAAATTTCAGCCAGCCTTTCTCCTATGGAAAGGTTGCGGCGCAAGTCCTCAAGGAGCGCCATCTCGATCATGTGTTCATCGCCGTGGCTCCGGATTGGGCCGGCGCGCCTTTGGCCGGATATCTCGATCGCGATCTCTATTATCCGCAATCACACCGCTACGGCAGCTTCATCCGCTGGGATACCGGGCGGGCCGACTCCCTGGAGGACGACGAGTTTATGCGGATGGCCATCCGGGAGGCGGGCGGCCGCGAGATGGTGGTCACGTTCGAACATTCGTTGACAAAGGAATTCACCGAGAAATACGGACTGTTAACGATTGCCAGTTTGATGGGATCGCTGACTCCGTTCGAGGACTACCACCTATACTACCGGCCCGGCAAGGTGGCCCCGGTCATCGGATCGGCGGCACATTAGGGCGTGTTTTGGAAATAAAACGACATCACGCCCTGGTTCCAAAACACGCCCTTGGGCTATTTTTTTAACAGGACCCGCGCCGCCGCCCAATCGGCATGGTCGCAATGGTTGTTATCGGCCGCCGCGGCCACGACCAACTTGAGCGTGGAGGCTCCGGACACGTCGACTTTCACGCTCTCAGCCTTGTCCCCGGCGTGCATCACTCTCGATTCGTAGACCTTTTTGTCGTCCACCCAGACCGCAAAGGTCACGCATCCAATCCCGCCGATTTGATTGTCGTCCAAGCCGATGTCCGATTCGAAGAACGAATAGGCGCCTCCCAAGTTGAATCTTATCTCAGAATCGGCATGCGTGCCCAAACCGAAGGCGTAGGTCCGTCCATTCAGGATCAAGGGAGTCTGATCGACGGATTGGTCGAACTTCAGGGTGCTGAATGTCTGTTGCGCGAAGGAAGGCTCGAGCGCGCTCAGCCAGACGTAGGATCGCGGATCGCCGTAGGCTTGCTCCGGCGGGGTTTCCCCGGTCCCGGGTTCGGTCGTATCATAGATCGAATAGCGCACACCCCGGCAGCTTTGGTCATAAATCATCTTGTAGCGGCGGCCCAGGGCGGCGCGATCCACGTGATAGAGGCCGTCTTCTTCCGGTCCCGCAAAAATGTGGGTGACCAGGACGTTTTTAATCAACGAAGCATCGGATTCCCGATAGGCCTTGGCCACGAGTTGTTCGATCTCGCCGTCGGCATAGCCGGTGGCCCGCGTATAAGCGCCGTTGACAGCCCGGCGCCCGGCGAGGGCCGGCACCAGATGAACCGTCGTATTGGCCGTCAGAAACACGGCGTCCTTGGGGGTGTTGATCCTGATCCATTCCGCCACGAGCCGGTCGCCGGCCCGGAAGAGATATTCGGGCACGCGTCCGTACCGTTCGGTCCATTCGATTGCGCTCGGAATGACGGAGCCGAGCGAGACCAGCACGCACGCAAAAATTCCGAGACCAAGCGATTTCTTCCAGAAAAGCGATAGCAGCCGGCCGGCATAGAGGCAAAGCACCAGGTCCAGATAGAGAAAAAACTTGTTGCTGTCGCCCCAGTTCGGGCTGAACCGATAAAAATTGATCACCCCAAAATAAAATCCGGACACGGCGAGCAGGACGAACAAGCCAAATTCTCTCCGTCGGTCTTGTTCCGGCCCGCGGCGCCAGAGGCGAAGGGACATCCAAACGCCGGGCAGGCCGAGCAACAGCGGCACCCCCGCGGCGCGGATCCAATACCACAATCGTTGGAGATGCAGGACATTGGGAATCTCCGTCAAACCGTCCAG
>JBEKQH010000204.1:0-4453 GCA_049519915.1 Opitutaceae bacterium | reverse complement strand
CCCACTTTTACCAGCACCTCCTTGAAATGAGCCGCGCTTGAAAAAAAACTCGTTTTCCAGGCGGACCAAAAATAGGCAATCACGGCAAACATGGTGCCGGTGTGAAGCATCACCAGGATAAACGTCATTTCCGGGCTGGAAGGGTCCAGTTTCATGAGCTTCTCGGCCACAATTACGTGAGCCGAACTGGAAACTGGCAGTAATTCGGCCGCACCCTGGATCAGGCCGAGGATGAGAATTTGGAAGAAAGTGGGCGACATAAGGCGGATATGACCACAGCCTTGACGGGCTTTACCCATCCAGTCCAGCGCTAGCTGTGAAAAGATTTCGCCGACCAGGGCTTTCCGAGGGCCGTTATCGCGCTTGACGCACCTGAACGCCACCGTTTACTTGAACCTTTCCATAAATCCGCGGGGTGTCCTCCAAAAGCACGCACGCGCTCAAACCCATCTCCTATGGCCAATCCGAAACGCAAACAATCCAAACGCCGCAGCGCCAACCGCCGCGCGGCCAACGCCTTCAAAGCACCCGAATTCGCCAAGGATCCGACCGATGGCAGCACTTTCCGCCCGCACCGCGTAAACCCCAAGAACGGCATGTATCGCGGCCGCCAGGTGCTCAACGTCGAAGTCTGAGCCCGGCGTCGCTGGCGTCTTTCCTCTTTAATACACCCCTGTCCGAGCGATGGCCAACTCTACTGGCGATTCCGGGCGCATCGCAGTCGATGCCATGGGCGGTGACCTCGGCCCGGCCGAGGTCGTCGAGGCCGTCCGTCTGGCCTTTCACGAATATCCCGGGCTCAACCCGGTTGTGCTCGTCGGCAACGAGGCGATTCTCCGTCCGCTGATCGCAAAAACGGCGCTCGCGCAAGACCCGAGCGTTTCGATTTTCCACGCCTCGGAAGTCGTCACCATGGACGACAAGCCGTTGCAGGCCATCCGGTACAAAAAGGATTCGTCGATGATGCGCGCCATCGATCTCGTGAAGAACGACGGCGCGAGCATCGTCGTAAGTTGCGGCAATACAGGGAGTTTGGTGACTGGCGCCGCGCTCAAACTGCGCACCATGGAAGGCGTGGATAGACCCGCTCTGGCGGCGGTCATTCCGCGCGAAAACGGCCATTTTGTGCTGATCGACGCCGGCGCCAATCCGGATGCCAAACCTGAGCACCTCGTGCACAACGCCATTCTCGGTTCGCACTACTGTCGCGTGGTGCTCGGCGCGGCCCATCCGCGCGTCGGCCTGCTCACCATCGGCACCGAAGAAGGCAAGGGCAACGTTCTCATCACCGAAGCGCACGAGCAACTGAAGAAAATCGGCAGTCTCATCAATTACTCCGGACCCATCGAGGGCTTCCAAGTTTTCGAGGATCACGTGGACATCGTCGTATGCGATGGATTCGTCGGAAACATCTGCCTCAAGAGCTGGGAATCGCTAGCGGGATTTGTCTCGGCCATTTTGAAGAACGAACTGCGCGCCGGCCCGCTGCGCATGCTTGGGGCGACGTTCTCGCGCGGCGCTTTTCGCGCGCTCAAGAAGCGCATCAACCCCGAACGCTACGGTGGCGCCCCCCTGCTCGGCCTCAAGGGAGACATCCTCAAGGCTCACGGCTCCAGCAACCGCCACGCCATCAAAAGCGCCATCCACGCCGCCAGCGAAATTTTGAAGGCCGATATGAATCACCGCATCGAGACCGACATCGCCCGGGCCAACGAACTCCTCCACCAGACCGTGGCGTGACGGACTGCGCCCGCCGAACATTTCCCGCTGTAAACTTTCAAATGGCCTCTCCTCTCACCGCGGTTGTCGGAACCGGTTCATACGCTCCAGCCAAAATCCTCACCAACGCCGATCTCACCAAAATCGTTGATACGTCCGAGGAATGGATCGTCAACCGCACCGGCATCCGCGAACGCCGGATTGCCGCCGCGAACGAGACCAATTCCGACATGGCCGCCCATGCCGGCTCCGCTGCGCTCGCCGACGCGGGCCTCCCGCCCGCTGCGATCGACGTCGTCATTGTCGCCACGATGACGCCGGACATGCCAATGCCGTCCACCGCATGTTTTGTGCAGCACAAACTCAACATTCCGACCCATGCGGCCTGTTTTGATGTCAACGCCGCCTGCTCCGGTTTTCTCTATGCGCTTGAGACCGGTTGCGCCCTGGTCGAATCGGGTCGTTACCGCCACGCCCTGGTCATTGGATCCGAAAAGGTTTCCACCATTCTCGACTGGACGGATCGGACAACCTGCGTGCTATTTGGCGATGCCGCCGGCGCGATTGTCATCGGCCGGGCCACCAAGCCCGGCGCCGGTTTTCTCGGCTGCAATCTTAACGCCAAGGGCAGCGTAACCGACATCCTCTACATCCCCGGCGGCGGCAGCAATCTGCCGGCCACGCCCGATTCGGTCGCCCACCGTCAGCACTTCGTCAAGATGAAGGGCCGCGAGGTTTTCAAGATTGCGGTGCGATCCATGGAAGAATCGGCCCGGGAAATATTGGAACAACACCACCTAAGCCCGGATCAGATTTCTTGCGTGATCCCGCACCAAGCCAACCTGCGCATCATTGAACTGATCGCCGAAAACCTTCGCATTCCGCTCGATCGGTTTTTCATCAACCTTGACCGCTACGGCAACACCTCGGCCGCCTCGATCCCGCTCGCGCTGGACGAAGCGCGGCGCGCCGGCCGGGTCCGCACCGGCGATACCGTGCTCATGGTGGCCTTTGGGGCGGGCTTGACCTACGGCTCCGCCCTGATTCGACTCTGACCTTCCCATGCCATTTGTCGCGCTGCGCCGCCTCCCCTTCGTCCTTGTAGCCATCGCCGCCTCGGTTTTCTTGGCCCGCTTCGCCCGCGCAGATCTCGTTTGGACACCCCAGACGGGCTGGCAGCTTGAGGGAGGATCCATCTCCGGCCTCGCCGAAACGGAAGGCCGCGACGCCGTTGAGCTGATGAACAAGGCCCGGTCGGCCGAGGAAAACGGCAGCAACCGCAGCGCGCTCAAAGCCTACGGCAAGGTGGTCAAGAAGTATCCCAATTCAATTTGGGCGCCCGAGGCCCTCTATCGCACCGCCCGCCTCCGCTTTCTGCGCAAGCAATACTACCTGGCCTTCGATGCCTATCAGGAGATCATCTCCAAGTATCCGAGCACAAGACGCTTCGAAGAAATCATCGGCGAAGAATACCGCATTGCCACGGCGCTCTTGAACGGGGCCCGCAACCACTTTTTCTTCGCCCTCATTCCCGGTTTCACCAACCGCGAAAAGGGTGTGCAATATTGCGAGCAAATCCTTCTCAATGCCCCTTACAACAATTATGCGCCATTGGCCTTGATGGAAGTGGCCAGCGGCCAACGGAGGCTGGGCAACATCGAGGACGCGATCGACGCGCTCGACCGTTTTATCAACAACTATCCGCAGAATATTTGTGCGCCCGATGCCTATCTCAAGCTGGCGCAGATGAACGCGGCGCTGGTCGACGGCCCAGACTACGACCAGTCCTCGACCAAGGAAGCGATCACCTGTTTTCAGGATTTCATGATTCTTTTCCCCGGCGACCATAATGTCGGCGTGGCGGAAAAAGGCTTGGCCGACATGAAGACCACCCTGGCCGAGAGCAAAATGAAGCTCGGCGACTTCTATTTCTACAAACGCTCCAACTTCGTTGCCGCGCGCGTATTTTACAACGAGGCCATTACCTCTTACCCCGATTCCGACGTGGCCAAACTGGCCAAAAAGCGCCTCACCGAAGTTGAAACGGCTGCGGAAAAGATGAAAAACTCACCGGCCTCCCGAAAAAAATTCCTCGGTCTGTTTTAACCGACCCGGTCGAGCGAATCGACGCCTGACATTCCGATCGGTATCGACCCGCGTTTTAAAGAAGCCCCTCACCCGATGCCGCTCCGCCTGACCTTCGTCGCTACGTTTTTCCTGCTGGTGGCCGCCTGCGCACACTACCAGCTCGGCACCGGTGGCCAGCTGGCGTTCAGCACGCTCTACATCGAGCCGGTCGAGAACAAGGCGTTGCTCCCCCAAGCGATCGCGCTCGTCGGCACCCAACTCCGTGAAACCCTGCTGCGCGACGGTCGGGTCACGCTCGTCAACGATCCGGCCCGGGCCGACGCTGTCCTGCACGTCACCCTCACCCAGTACTCGCGGGTGCAAACGGCCGCGCGAGCCGACGATACCGGCCTCGCGCGCAAATTCCAGCTCACCCTTTTCGCCGTGTGCACCCTGCGCGACAATCGCACCGGCAAAACCTTGTTTGATCAGCGCCCCGTCAGCGTGGCGAAGGAGGCTTACACCGACAGCGGACAGCTTCAGTCCGAATACGACACCCTGCCCCTTCTGGCCGACTCGCTGGCCAACTCCATCGCCCACGCCGTCCTCGACGTGTGGTGACCTCTCCCCATGCACGCCCCCGTTCTTGCTCCCTCCCTCCTGGCCG
>JBEKQH010000203.1:0-4472 GCA_049519915.1 Opitutaceae bacterium | reverse complement strand
GACACTTCTGGAAGACCTTCGCTGGCGCGGTCTCGTCGCCGATTGCACCGACGAGGCCGAACTCGCCGCCCGACTCGCGTCCGACACCAAAATCACGCTCTATTGCGGCTTCGATCCGACCGCGGAGTCGCTGCATGTCGGCAACCTCGTGCCGCTGCTCGCCCTCCGGCGCTTCCAGATTTACGGGCACCAGCCCATTGCGCTCGCCGGCGGCGCGACCGGGATGATCGGCGATCCCTCCGGCAAGTCGGCCGAGCGAAACCTGCAAACGCCCCAGCAGATCCTCCACAACGTCCAATGCATCAAAAAGCAGCTCCACCGCCTGCTTGATTTTCAGAGCGCCAAAAACCCCGCGCGCCTGGTCGACAACGCCACCTGGACGACGCCCCTCACCTACCTTGAATTTTTACGCGACGTAGGGAAGCATTTCACCGTCAACTGGATGGTCGCAAAGGAGTCCGTCCGCGCCCGCATGGAAGACCGTGAAAACGGCATCAGCTACACCGAGTTCAGTTACATGCTGCTCCAGGCCTACGATTTTTATCACCTGCACCATGCCCAGGGTTGCGAGCTGCAGATCGGCGCCACCGATCAGTGGGGCAACATCACCGCCGGCATCGAGCTCATCCGCCGGAAATCCAACGCGCACGCCTTCGGCTTGACCGCCCCGCTCATGACCAAGGCCGACGGCACCAAATACGGCAAAACCGCCGCCGGCGCCGTCTGGCTCGACCCCCAAAAGACCAGCCCCTACCGCTTCTACCAGTTTTTCGTCCAATTGGAGGACGCCGACGTGATCAAGATCATGAAGATGCTTTCGGTCGCCGACCATGGCACGATTGACGACCTCGCGCGCCAGCACACGGAAAATCCCGGCGCGCGGGCGGCCCATCTCGCGCTGGCCCGTGAGCTCACAACGCTCGTGCACGGCGAAAGCGCCTGCGCCGACGCCATGCGGGCGAGTGAAATCATGTTTGGCGGCGGCCTCGACGGCGTCGGCGAGGCGGTCTTCAAGGATGTCGTCGGCGAGGTGCCGACCAAGGATTTCGACAAAGCCAAGCTTGACGGCGCGGGCACCCCGCTCACGGAACTTCTCGTCCACGCCGGCCTCGCGGCCTCGAAGGGCCAGGCCCGCAAGGACATCGAAGGCGGTGGAATCTACCTGAACAACGCCCGCGTCGCCGAAGTCGGCCGCGTCGCCACGGTCCGCGACCTTCTCTTCGGCCAATATATCCTCTTGCGCAAAGGCAAACGGACGTACGCGGTGGTAAAGACGGGCTAGTTTCTACCACAGAGGCACAGAGAGCACCGAGGAAAACAGCTCGCTTTGCCGTCAGATTTCCTTCGCCGCCGGTTCATCCACCAGCCAGACGACCCGCTCGGCGCAGGTTTTCAAAATTTGTGCGGGCATTTTTGCCGGGTCGTAAGGGCCCGTAAAGATACGCTTCAACGCCGGGGCTTTTCCCGCGCCGAGCGTCATCAAGACAATCAGCCCACAAGCCCGCAGGCCCGCCGGCGTGATGGTCAGACGCGGACCCTTCGACGTATCGAGCGCCGCGAACAAGGCCTGCGCGTCCCGCTTGGCCAAACCTTTCGCCGCCGGGGGAGCTTGGACAAACGAATCTGCGGGTAAAAGCGGACTGCCGGGAAAAAGCGAGGCGGTGTGCGCATCGTCGCCCAAACCCAGAAAACAAACATCATAGGCGCGCCCGGGACCGGCCAACACCGCCCAGGTTCGGCGGTAGACTTCCGCCGCCGCGGGAGGGGTCAACTCCACCGGCCACGGGTGGCGTCGCTCCGCGGGCACACCGAGGGGATCGAGCAGGCGACGGATCGCATGGCCAAAATTACTTTCTTCGCTGGCGAGCGGCACGTGGCGCTCATCGCTGACCGTAAACCGCGTCGCGGCCATTAATGCCGACGGCAGCGCACGGGTGCGCACGCACCAGTCGTACCATTCGAGCGGGGTGGATCCACCCGTGAGGGCCCAGGTGAAATTATTGGCAACGGCCTTGGCCTGCTGCCCGGCCGCCAACGCGACCGCGCGCGCAAAGAGCTCCTCTTTTTCGCCGACCCAGAGCCGGCCGTAATCGGTCGTTTTTTCATTCATACTTTGGTGATGAGTCAGTTCATCCGCGGTTAAAAAATGTCGATGAAAGTGACGACGGAGTTTAGTGGTCCCACGGCAGCTTCGCCACGACACGAGGCTGTTTCCAGACTTTAAAAACGTCGAACATTTTTCCGGGATTGAGAATGCCGCGCGGATCCAGCGCGTGTTTTACGGCCTGCATCGCGCGAACCTGGGCGGGCGAATGCTGCACGCGGAAAAACGGCGTCTTGGCCAGTCCGATGCCGTGCTCGCCGGAGATCGCGCCGCCCAGCGCCACCACCGTCTCCATCAATTGCTGGACCGCGCGCTCGGCGGCGCGGCTTTCGGCCGCATCCGCCGCGTGATACATGATATTCACGTGCAGATTGCCGTCGCCCAGGTGCCCGAAAGTCGGGATAGCCAGGCCCGACTGGCGCCGCAGACGGTCCAGAAACCGCGCAAATTTCTCGTAGGCGCGCAACGGCACGACGACGTCCTCGTTGAGCTTGGCGTCGCCCAGTTCGAACATCGCGCCCGAGCATTTTCGACGCACCGACCAGAGCTCATCCGCCTCGGCCCGGGCGCGCGCCTCCTTATAGGCCAAGGCGTGCTGGCGCGCCCACGCCAGCACGTCGAACTTCAAGTCCTCGACTTCGCTCGTCGTGCCGGCCAGTTCAAGCAGCACCACCGGCCGGCCCGCCTGGCCCGGAAAGACCGAGACCTTCGTCGCGCGCTCGGCGCATTGCACCGAGTAGCGGTCGAGAAATTCGCAGATGGCCGGTTGCACCCGCTGCGCGAAAAGCAGACGCACCGCGCGAAAGGCCGAGACTTCATCGGCAAAGGACGTCAGCAAGGTCCAACGCGCCGCCGGCAACGGGATCAGTTTCAAGGTCGCCTCGGTGATGAGGCCGAGCAGCCCTTCGCTGCCGATCCACAGATCGCGCAAGTTGAAACCCGCGGAAAATTTTTTCGTCGGTGTGCCCCACTCCACGAATTCGCCGGTCGGCAAAAATCCCTTCAGGGCCAGCACGAAGTCGCGGGTCACGCCGTATTTTCCGCCGTGCATGCCGCCGGCGTTGCAGGCGATGGTGCCGCCCACGGTGCAATATTCCTTCGACGACGGATCGGGCGGATAGAACCAGCCCGCGGCTTCGGCCGCGCGCTGCAACTGCGCGATCGTCACGCCGGCCTGCGCTTGCGCCATTCCGGCCTCGGCGTCGATCTTCAACCGATTCCAGCCGATCAAGTCGACCACCCAGCCGCCCCGCAACGGGGAAGCGGAACCCGTAAGCGAGGTGCCGCGTCCGCGCACGGTCACCGGCACGCGGTGCCGGTTGGCCAGTTCCAAGACCACGGCCAAATCGTCGCCCGTCCGCGGCGCAATGACCGCGTCGGGCAAAAACGAGAGCTTGCTGCTGTCGAACGAGGCGGCGTAAAGCGTCGTCTCGTCGGTGCGCACGACGCGCGGACCGAGGCGGCGACGCAATCGAGCCGTGACGGAGGGAATCTTCATAACCCATAAAGCTCCGTCCAGTCGTCGCCTGTCGCAAGCAAAAGTAGGTCGCATCGGCATCGGCCGTCCGGTCACGCATTAGCGATGGTAACAACCGGCATAAGCACGGGCCTGGTTTTCGCGGCGAAACCGTCGATTCGCCGCCATCGAATATACCCCGCCAAGCCGGGCTTTTTTCTTTTCATCCCCCAACGGAAGCGTATGCATTGATGTTTTCCCTCCATGATCCGAGTCCTTCTCACCACCACCTCATTCCAAGATACGCCGGGCGCGCACCACCAGATGTTGGATGGCGCCGGTTTCGAAATCGTCCGCGAACGCGGTCCGCTGCCCGAGGCACGCATGCTGGAACTGGCCGGCCAGTTCGACGCGTTCCTCTGCGGCGATGACGCGATCACCCGCGCCGTCATCACAAAGTCCCTGCCCCGGCTGAAAATCATCAGCAAGTACGGCATCGGCGTGGACAAAATCGACGTCAAGTTCGCCACCGAACAGAAGATTCCCGTGCTGTTCACGCCCGGCGTGAACCACACCACGGTGGCCGAGCACACGTTCCTGCTGTTGCTCGCGCTCGAGAAAAATTTCCTTTACGGCGTCGACGCCTCCCGCAAAGGCGAGTGGAAACGCAAGACCGGCCATGAGCTGCTCGACAAGACCATCGGCATCGTCGGGGTCGGCCGGATCGGCAAGGAAGTGGCCATTCGCGCCCGTGCCTTCGGCATGAACGTCATCGGCTACGACGTCTATTGGGACGAAAAATTTGCCGCCGATCACCAGGTGAAACGGGCCGCCAAGCTGGAGGAACTCTTCGCTGCCGCCGACTATATCTCCCTCCATACGAATCTGACGCCGGAGACGCGGGATTTGGTC
>JBEKQH010000202.1:0-4483 GCA_049519915.1 Opitutaceae bacterium | reverse complement strand
CCATCCAGCACCTTCAACACATCCTGGGCCTGTTGGGTGGTCGCGGCGTGGAGATCGCGCCAGACAAGCTTGCCGTCCTTGAAGAGAAAGGCCTGGCGGGTGGCGAATTCGCCGATCAGCGGGACGCTGCGGACGGGAACGCCAAAGGCGTCAATGACCTTTTTATCCGGATCGGCCACGAGCGTAAACGGGAAATGCTCTTGGTCCCTGAACGCTTTTTGTTTTTCGACGGTGTCGGTGCTCACGCCGAGGACCGTGACGCCCCGTTTCTGCAGGACATCGTAAGCGTCGCGCAACGAGCAGCCTTGCGCCGTGCAGCCGGGCGTGCCGGCCTGCGGATAGAAATAGACGAGGGTGTAGCCTTTGTTGAACGTGGCGAGGTCGAGCGGCGCACCGGTCTCGGTCACACCGGTGACAGCGGGCAAACGGGCGCCGATCGCAATCGGATCGGCCCGGGCGGAAAAAGCGGCAAAGAGCATGGCGATTAAAATACCTAAAATACCGGCAAGAGGGCGGAGTTTCATTACGCCGAACCAATATCCCGCCGGGGGCCTTTCGCAAGCGGGCGGCGAGATTTCACCACTGAGACACAGAGAACGCGGAGGACGAACCGGAAGAAGCCAGCATCCATCCGCGGCAAAGAAAACGGAACTCAGGTTTAATTAGGAAGCCATGAACCCGGGAGGATGGCTATTTGCCTCCAGTCGCGGTTCAAAAACAAAATTCAGCTATCAGCGGTCAAAATCTGGATAGTTCGTCGCGACCTTTGCGATCTTGGCGTGAGAAATACGTCTCTGCTCCGTTCCTGGCTTCCTAATTCAATCTAATTTCTCGCGAAGGATACAAGGTAAACGAAGGACACGCCCATTTGTTTTCACCTTCGCGCCCTTCGCTTCCGTCGCGAGACACCTTTAGGGTTTAATTGCAGGGGTCCGCACGAGGCGGGTGATCCATCCGGACGTGAGCTGCGTGGTGATGACGGAAAACGTGAAAAGATAAAGCCCCATGCCGATATGAAGGTCGGCCACGGAAGCGGATTTCATCGCGACGATCAGGATGGCGACGACGAAAACGTCGAGCATGGACCATTTGCCCAGCTTTTCCACCCACACCAGCAGACGGCGCACGCGCGCGAGGTCGTGCTTGCGCTCGGTCCATACGACCGCCAGCAGGCCCAGCTTTACGCAGGGAAAGATGAGCGTGAAAAGCGTAAGGAGGCCGAAGAGAAAATATTCCCCTTGCTCAAACAGCGTGAAAAGACCGCTGACGACCGAAATGGCGTCGTGAAAGACCCACATCTTTGTGACATGAAAGAACGGAAAGAAGATGCCGAGTCCGAACAGGGCGAAGGCCATGGTGAGAAGGGCGGGCACGGCTCCCCGCGGTGCGTTGGATTCGGCGGCTGGTCGGTCAGACATGGAGGCCATCAAGAATGCGGCCGGGGCCGGCCGCAAGCCTCCGCGAACATCCAACATCCAACGCCGGACGCAAGGGTAACGGGTGTTCGGAGACATAGATAACACATGGGGGCAAGGGTAAAAGGGCTCCCCCAGTCTCCGGTCATTCCGAGCGTAGCGAGGAATCTCATTTACAACCAATTTGGCTGCATTCGAAACAGGGAACTCCTTGTTACGCTGCCAATATGCGGTGCCTCCGCTTGTCATCCAGAGCGTTAGCGAAGGATCTCACAAGATTGGAAATATATGTGAGATTCCTCGCAAGGCTCGGAATAACAATTTGCGGGCCGGCGGCGCCTCACCCACAACGTAGAACCAAATACCTTCAGCGTTCGGAGTTCGACGTTCAGCGTTGGCAAGCCAGCGAATGTTGAACTCGGAACTTAGAACCTTGAACCTCATTCCAATCCTGCGACGGCGAGGTCGGCCGGATAGTCGACACTGAACTTGAACGGAACTTCGCGTTTTTCACCGGGATTGAGATCGAGCCGCCAGACAATTTTGCCATCGGCTTCGCGCGAGACTTCCTTCGGTTGGTCCGCGGTGCCGAGATCGCTTTCGGCGGGGGTTAAAATCTTCACGACGATCTTTTCATTGCGCGATACCGGGACCAAATCCTTGAACACGACATGCTCGGCCGTCTTCTTGTTGTTCGTGATCGTGACTAGAAAATCATAAGTTACGCGCTTGCCCTTGCTGATGAGCCCGGTGTCCTCGGTGAACCGGTTGACGACTTTGCGCTTGATCGCGATGCCTTCGTCGGCGCCGAGCGCGAGCTCGAATTTTTCCCCAGGCATAACGGTCTTGAGTGCGCTTGTGGCCACGAAGCTATCGTCGAGAAATGCGTTTACGCTGCCGGCGAGCAGGGGGTAATCGGTCGAATCGGCCACGTAGGCGCTGAGAAAAGCGGCTTCAAGCGCACGAGGCGCGGACTGGTATTCAAGCTTGGCCGCGAGCTTGGCAGTGGCAATGCCGACCTTCTGCGGGGCGTTGTCGCCGAGAATGGTGGCTGCAACGGGAATTTTGAACGAAGCGCTGGTCACCGCGGTGCTGACGGATGTGGTGGCGGTATCCGCAATGAAATCACTCGTCAGCACGCTAATTGAACGAGGAAGAGTGTTACCTCTTGTCGCTGTTGTAGCTCCATAGCCGTTATAACCCACGTTCTTGCCGGCGCTCCCATTGAACATTTGGAGCCCGCCTTTGAACGCACCGTCCACAGTTTCATCTGCCGCCTCTTTTAATGCCGGTTGCGCCACGTCCACAATCCAAGGCCCGTCTAATTCGGGCGCACCGCCGCCGAGGCTGGGTCGAGCGGTTGAGAGCGTGAGGGCGACGTCCTTCCAATCTTCGCCAGTCCTTTGCCGCACAAGGCCGAAATAGGTGAGCGCAACCATGCGTTCGTCGCTGTGCAGGCGTGCGTCGTAGGCCGGCGTCCACGATGCGTCGGGCAGGGCATAGGCAACGGTGAGGTCGAGCGAGCCGGCGTTCGTGGCGGCCACGCGGACGGTGACCGTTTTATAGCTATGGCCAGCGTCCGCCTTTCCGTGGAGTTCGTTTTGTTGCCAAGCGAGGGCCGTGATTTGATCCTGCAGCGCTTTGCGTTGGTCATCGAGCGACTGCTGCTCGGCGGTAAATTTGCTGTGGTTGTCATCGGCGAAGGAAAGAAGTTTCTGCCACTCGTCGAAGCTCGGGCGCGGCGCGGTGGCATCCTTGGCTGGCGGTGCCGCGACGGCGTCCTCAATTTTGTCGAGCAGGGCGCGTTGCTGATCTAGCACGGCGCCGCGATCGTCGAGCGCGCGGACTTTTTTCTTCAAGACGGCAAGGGCGTCGTCGATCTCCTTCACGCGGGGATCGGAGGATGCGGCGACAAAGCGGGTCTGGGCGTTTACGTCGAGAATCGTGACACTAGCCGTGCCGTGCCCGGCGACTTGCAACGATTCGTCCACAAGCTCGGCCGGCAAGTTTTCAAAGGTGAGTTCGGTCTGCCCGGCCGGCAGGTCGAGGTGGGCGGTCCTAGTGACAATGGCGCCTTCGGTATAGACAGTGACGGCGATGATGCGGGATTCTACGGGTGCGGCGCGGAGCGCGGCGACAAAACAAACAATCAGCAGGACGAAACGGAGGGTTTTCATGGAGGAAGAGGGGAGCATGCGTAAATGTATAACGCGTCGCACGAAGATTTCTTAGGCGGCGGTGGGCGCGGCCGGCGCAGGTTCCAGGTTTCAAGTCTTCAAGTAACAAGAACACCAGCCCTCAATCTTGGCCCTTGTGACTTGGCCCCCAGCCCTTGCGGCCTCTGTTACTTGCACTGCCGGCGCAAATCCCAAACGCCAAATAAACAGGAAAGGCAAAAAGGTGGAACGCGTCGGGCCTACTTCGCTAAAGCTACGAAGGCCAGGGACGCCGCGTTCCACCTCAATGTGGGGCGGACGCCCTCGTCCGCCATGCCGGGTACACTTCAGCGTTCGGAGTTCAGCGTTCAGCGTTCGACGTTCGTTCGAACGGCTAACCTTGAACTTTGAACCTAGAACCTTGAACCGCCGCAGGCGTTCCTCACCACGCGTCCGACCGAAACGGCGCGGCGGGCAGGCCGGCGCCGTTAAACAAATTGCCGGTGGGGTCGTTGCTCCAGCAGTAACGGACGGCGACGGGGTCCTTTACGTTGGGCGAACTGACGAGCAACGTGTCGCCTTCGATCCGGCCTTGGGCGGACCGGAAAATTCTGTCTGCACCGGCGAGTTCGAGCGATTGCACCGGTGTGTCGTGCGCGATGAGTCCGTTGCCGGAGTGGGTGAAGTGCACCCGCAACGCACCGCCTTCGCGGGTCGCGCTGGCGAACATCGGGCCGGAATCGTCGCCCGGGATGTCGTAAAGGCGGTTTTGGGCGAGCAGCGCGAGACGGCGTCCGACCTCCTGCTTATTGCGCGGATGGATGTTGTTTGGCTCGCCGAGGTCGATGGCCACCGCCATCCCGGTTTGTGGGAGCGAGAGGGCTTGCGCCTGGCCTTCGCGGATCAGGGCCC